>JBDTXL010000064.1:0-6879 GCA_040006195.1 Gemmatimonadota bacterium
GGCGCGCATCGCCTCGGTGATCGCGCCGGCGAGGAGCGAGTCGCGCGTGTGGTTGTGAAAGTCCGCGACGAGAATGCGATCGACACCTGATGTCGGAAGCGAGTGATGCAGAACGGCGAAGGCGACCAGCAGCACCGGCGCCGTCGCCGTGACCGCAGCCGCGATCCAGCGACGTCTCCGCGACCATCTCGCTCCAGGCGATGCGACAGCAGGCGGCACATCGGAGTCGGGTAGCGGCGGCGCATACGCCGCTTTGGAACCGTCGACGTCGGCAGGCGCTGCGACGCGCTCGACCTCCGCCGCTACCGGCCCCGCGCGCACCGACTCCGCGAGCTCGGCAGTTTCCTTTGCCGGCTCGGCATCGTACTCGCGCTCCATCAGCTCGGCGAATCCCTTGTATGCCCGCAGCGCTCCCGCGCGATCTCCACTCGCCGCGAGCGCGGCCATGTGAGCGCGCAGCTTCGACTCGTCCTCCGGCGCGAGCTGGCACGCTTGCGCCGACCATCGCACCGCGCCGGCGTGATCGCCGGTGAGCTTCGCGACTTCGGCGAGCTTTGCCGCGGCCTTCGCGGCACGGTCGCGCAGGCGCGCGCGCGTGAGATCCGCCCACTGCTCGAACTCCGCCGATGCGTCCGACACGAAGACGGCATCGAGGAAGGCGCCGTGGTAGAGCGCGAGCGCATCGGCATCCCGCCCCGCATCGAGCGACTGCTCGAAGGCGATCGCGTCGCACCATGCGCCATCATCGGCGATGCCGATTTGTCCTTCGCGCTCGGACTTGAGGAGCGCGTCGCCCACGTGATACCGGATGCGGTGCAGCGCCTGGCGCAGCGCGCGGCGCGCCTCGTCGTCGCCGAGCTCCGGCCAGAAGAGCGCGAGGAGCGAGTCGCGCGAGTGCTGGCCGCGTGGAGTCGCCAGCGCGAGATACGCGAGCAGCGCGAGCGGCTTGGGCTGCGCAGCCAGCACGTGCAGCGCCGCGGGCTCGCCGGACACCAGCTCGAGTCGTCCAAGCGTCCGCAGCTGCATCATGGCGTGGCCACCGGAGAGGGGGGCGCGAGGTCGTTAGCCCCGACTCGCGCGGGCCGGCGGCGTTACCGATCGCGGTAACGGCGATGAATCGGCGGCGTAACCGCCGGTCGCGAAGTTCACCCAAGTCTACCGGCGTGACCGCGAGATCGTTAGCCCTCGCGTCCGCTTCCACACCCTCATCGCAAGGGACCTCCAATGATCCGTCATGGCCGCCTCACTCTCGCGCTGCATCTACACTCGCGAGTCAATCTCGCTGCGCTCTGCGTTTCTCTCTTGACGCTCGCGGCGTGCGGCAAGCCCGGCGACAACGCAGCAGCGAGTACACGATCGCCCGGAGCGTCATCGACCAAATCGGGCGCGGTCTCGATGTGCACGCTCATGACGAAGGAGGCGGTCAACACGATTCTCGGCTCGTCGTACACGAAGGCCGAGGCCAGCGATGAGCGTTCGCAGTCGAGCTGCCACTATTCGACGGAAACTGATCCAGCCGGCCTGTCGCTGGACATCACGTGGATCGTTCCTGACGACTACTCGAATCCCGCCGAGCATGCGGCGCTGCAACAGGCATCGCTCGGCGGCGCGAAGCTCGGCGGCAAGCTCGAGGCAGGGATGGTCCCGGGCGCCGGGAGCGCAGGCGGACCCCTTCACGTGGCCTCCGGTCCGGTAGAGGGCGTCGGTGACGAGGCGACACAGAACATGTTGCTTCTCACGGCGAGAAAGGGCGACTATACGCTGATGGTGCAGATCATACCGGATGTCATGAAGTTGATGCAGGATTCGACGGCGGGTCCAAAGGTCGTCGAGCAGGAGAAGAATCTCGCGCGCGCCGTATTCTCTAAAGTCTGATCGAAACCGATCTCGCAGTCCCACCACTGGAGACACTGCACATGATGCTCTCTGCTATTCCTCGATCCCTCCGCGCGTCGCTGCTCGTCGCTTCTCTCTCCGCGACCAGTGCGCTCGGCGCGCAGGGACTGAGCTACGACATGTCGACCACCGGAACCGGTCCCGATCGCTCGGGAGCTGTATCGACGCGCAACTACATGTCGGCGCACGGCCAGTTCGCAGGCGGAAATTCCCGGCTCGACATCACCCAGTCGATGTCGCCGGGCGGAATGATGGGCATGGGCACCTACATGATCACGAACGGCGCGAAGGGAACCGTGACGTCCGTCGATCCCGCAAAGCGCCAGTACGTAGTGATCGACATCGCGGAGATGGGAAAGACCGCGAACGACATGCAGGCCGCGCTCGGCGGCATGGCGAAGATCGAGTTCGCCGACGTCAAGGTGGATGTGCAGGACCTCGGAGCTGGCGAGCCGATCGACGGCTACGCCACGTGGAAGTACAAGCTCGTCCAGTCGTACACGATGAGGATGACGATGATGGGGCGCACGATGAATACGCCGTCGACGTCGTCGACCGAGATCTGGGTGGCGCCTCAGCTCGACGGGCTGATGGATCCGAGCGCGCGCCCTGTGGTGGCTACGCCAACCGGGCCGATGGCGGAGCTTACGAAGCAGCTGACCGCGCAGTACATGAAGATGAAGAAGGGACTTCCGCTCAAGCGCATCACTACGAGCGTCGGCGGTGAAGGTGCGCACCAGCACACCACCGTGATGACGACGTTGATCACGAACGTGAAGAAGGCGCCGATCAGCCCGAATGTGTTCGAGGTTCCGGCCGGCTACACGAAGGTCGAGATGATGGACGCGATGACTGCAGCGGCAGCCGCGGCCCACAAGCCACCGCAATGATCGAGCTCGTCGTCGCGAGGCGGGCTACGGCTGCTCCCCTCGCGGCGGCGGCCCCTCGGCGTCGAGGGCGACAGCTTCCTCGTCGCTGAACAACCTCGACCGCGTGAGAAAGCGCACACCCTCGGGCGACTCGACTGAAAAGCCGCTCCCTCGTCCGGGAACGACGTCGATGGTGAGCTGCGTGTGCTTCCAGTACTCGAATTGCTCGCCGCCGATGTAGAACGGCGTGTTCGCGATCGTTCCGAGATATACGTCGCGCTGGCCGAGCTTGAACTCGTTCCGCGGAAAGCACATGGGCGAGCTGCCATCGCAGCAGCCGCCCGACTGGTGAAAGACGAGCGGCCCATGCGTCGCTTCCAGCTGTTTCAACATCGCTTCGGCCGATGCAGTAACGGCGACGCGCACTACGCGCGCCGCCATTGCCGGACCATCCGCTGCCTCGTGCCCGATACTGCTCAGAAGAAGCCGAGCGCGTTCGGGCTGTAGCTCACGAGCAGATTCTTGGTCTGCTGATAGTGGTCGAGCATCATCTTGTGATTCTCGCGACCGATGCCGCTCTGCTTGTAGCCTCCGAAGGCCGCGCCCGCCGGATAGAGATGGTAGCAGTTGGTCCAGACGCGCCCCGCCTTCACGCCACGCCCGACGCGATAGCAGATGTTCGCCTCGCGCGACCACACGCCGGCGCCCAATCCGTACAGCGTGTCGTTCGCAATCGCGATCGCATCATCCATGTCCTTGAACTTCGTCACCGAGACCACCGGGCCGAAGATCTCCTCCTGGAAGACGCGCATCTTGTTGTGCCCTTCGAGAATCGTCGGCGTGACGTAGTAGCCGTCCTTCAGCTCGCCGTCGTGCATCGCGCGCGTGCCGCCGGTGAGCACCTTCGCGCCTTCCTTCTTTCCGATGTCGAAGTAGCTCAGGATCTTCTCGAGCTGATCGTTGCTGGCCTGCGCTCCCATCATCGTCGCGGAGTCCAGCGGGTGGCCAAGCTTGATCTTCTCGACGCGAGCGACCGCGCGCTCCATGAACGCATCATAGATCGACTCGTGCACGAGCGCGCGCGACGGACAGGTGCATACCTCTCCCTGATTGAGCGCGAACATCGTGAAGCCCTCGAGACACTTGTCGAAGAACGCATCGTCCGCGTCCATGATGTCGGGGAAGAATATGTTCGGCGACTTTCCGCCGAGCTCCAGCGTCACCGGCAGCAGATTCTCGGAGGCGTACTGCATGATGAGGCGTCCAGTCGTGGTCTCGCCCGTAAACGCGACCTTGGCGACGCGATTGCTGCTTGCGAGTGGCTTGCCTGCCTCGACACCGAAGCCCTGCACGACGTTGAGCACACCGGGCGGCAGCAGATCCGCGACGAGCTCGACGAACGCCATGATCGACACGGGCGTCTGTTCAGCGGGCTTGAGCACGACGCAGTTTCCGGCTGCGAGCGCCGGCGCGAGCTTCCACACCGCCATGAGCAGCGGGAAATTCCATGGGATGATCTGGGCGACGACACCAAGCGGCTCGTGGAAGTGATAGGCGACGGTGTCGTTGTCGATCTCACCGGCCGACCCTTCCTGCGCGCGCAATGCACCGGCGAAGTAGCGGAAGTGATCGATTGCGAGCGGAAGATCGGCATTCATCGTCTCGCGAATCGCCTTGCCGTTATCGATGGTCTCGATCACGGCGATCGCGGCGAGATTCTGTTCGAGTCTGTCGGCGATCTTGTTGAGGATGATCGAGCGAGAGGCGGCCGAGCTTTTTCCCCATGCTTCGGCGGCAGCGTGCGCCGCGTCGAGCGCGAGCTCTACATCTTCAGCCGTCGATCGCGCGACGTCGCAGAGATGCTGGCCGGTAATCGGCGTCGGATTCGAAAAGTATTTTCCCTTGACCGGCGGGCGAAAGCCGCCGTTGATCCAGTTCTCGTAGCGACTCTTGATCGGAATCGTGATCGCGTACTGGCGCGCTGCGTCGGGCAGCGTGGCGTCGCTTTTTTTGGTTGGCTCGAGTGTGGCTGACATGCGTGCGCCTCCTGCGGGTCTCTGCGTAAATGAGGCGCCTGACGAAGCTGCGCCCTGACCCTGAACGATGGCGCAACACCCAGAGATGCGACAGTGCGTCCACTCCCGGAGACAAAGCCCCCTCAGGGGCGCGTCACTGGCGTGCCCATCTGCACCACCTCGAAGTCGCTGCCGTGCACCTTCGTGAGGTTGTGCAGGTCGTCGTCGCTCCACCGGGGGTCCGGGGCGCCGCTCAGAAACATGTCCGAGCCGTTGTCCGCGAGGAACATCCCGTATGCCTTAAGCGCCTTCAGCACCACCTGATTGGCCACAGAATAGCCCGAGATGTCGAACGAGGCCTTGAGCCGCACGCGCATCCCCATCGGCGGAAGATCCAGACTGGTACCCGATCCGGCAGAGTGACGCGCCGGCGGAACGTACGCCTTTCGCGAGTGCGCGCAGCTGAAGCGAAGCGCGTGAGAGATCATGTGATGAATCGCCACCTCGTCGTAGCGCACGAGCCCTGGCAAAATCGGCAATCCTGCCGCGTCGGCCGAGGTCCACCCTGCAGGGCGCGTCGTTCCGGTGGTCATGTTGAAGATTGCGCCGGAGCCGCCCGTCCAGCTCGCGCCGCCATTGACCGGGTTCGAGTCGAACATCTCGTAATCCGTCCACGCATCCGCATCGATCACGAGCACGTGCCGATCGCCGCTGCTTGATGCGCCGCCTTCGATGGGAGCGTACGGCGGGACAGGGTAGGGACCTGGGTCGCTCTCATCTCCATAGTAGAAGCTCACCGGCACCTTCGTCTGCGTGCCGTGCACGACCACGTACGGAATGCCGTTGGGCGCGCCGTTGTATACCGTTCCAAAATCCGGATGCAGCCCCTTCGCCGCCCCGCACGACGTGATCAGATTCGCCGAGTTCGCATCGAGCGGCGCGCGCGAAATGTCGGTACGCCACGGGTCGCCCGCGGCGAAGATCGCTTTTTCGCCGAGATCTCCACTGCCATTGCCGAGGGCCGTAAAGGTGACTGACGAACCGGTGATCGATGCCTTCGCTGACGTCGCGAGGAAAGTTCCGTCGATCGTCCAGCGCACACTCGCGTGGCCACTCGCGTCGGTGGTCGTGCTCGTCGAGCTCAGCGCGCCATTACCGGCGGTCACGCTCCACGACACGGTGGTACCACTCACCGCTGCGCCCGAGCGCGTGACCGTGACGACGAGTGGTGCGCCAAGCAGCGACGACAGCGTCCCCTGTTGCGCATCGCCGCTCGTTTTCGTGACGATGCTCGGCTGTGGTGGCGGTGCCGGGGGTGGCGCGGGTGGCGGTGGCGGTGCAGCAGGTGGCGCCGCGGGTGGATCGCCACCCGGCGTCGTTGGGGTCGACGCCGAGCATGCAATCGTCGCCGCGGCTACTACGAGGAGCCTGCGTGTGATTCGGGAGATGCGCATCGAGAGTCGGCTGTTGAGTGAGCGCGTTGGATCATGCGGATCGGTTCGTCCGCCTGCGTAGACGACGAGGCGCGCGCTTTCGCAGCAACGGATCGGGGACGCCCCTCAAAAGCGCTGTGGATGATGGAAAAGGTGAGCCGCGTGATAGGTCCAAGGACCCATAGCCCACAGCGATCGTCAACACCGGAGCACGACTACGAACACGTCGCAAGACGTGACCTCGATGCGTTTTTGTTACGGCCGTTTTCCAGCAGCCGAGCCCATGGCGTCCAACGCGTTTCCACAATCTGCCACTCGTGTGCTCCATGACGCTCGTGACGACGAGCGCGCCGGACGCGTCGCGCTCGCGATCGAAAAATATCGCGCGGCGATCGACGCAGCCGTCAGCGATACGGACGTGTCGACGCAGGCGGAAGCGCTGCGCCGGTTGAGCGTCGTGATGCATCGGCAACACGAGCGCGGTGTCGCGCGTGAGCTCTGCCTCCAGAGCTTCGAGGTCGCGAGCGCCCTCGGCGACTCCACGCTCGCGGCTGAGGCGCTCAACACCCTCGGCTGCTTCGAGCTCGAGGCCGGCGAGCCCGGGGGCGCGGGCGAGCTCTTTCTCCGCGCGCTCACGATGGCGCGCAACACGCCCGCGCTCATCGG
>JBDTXL010000065.1:0-2852 GCA_040006195.1 Gemmatimonadota bacterium
CGATACTTGATCGCGAAGCCGACGCCCGTCGCGATCGGAATGTGTCCGGCGACGATCCCATGCCCGCCGAGGAAGTTGGTGTTGCGGTCGAAGAGATGCATTGAGCCGCCTTTCCCCTTCGAGCAACCATCGATGCGGCCGAAGAGCTCCGCCATCACCGAGCGCGGCGTGATTCCGCGAGCGAGCGCCTGCCCGTGATCGCGATAGCTCGTGATGACGTAGTCGTCGGGGCGCAGCACCGAGATCGCGCCCGCGCCAACCGCTTCCTGTCCGATATAGAGGTGACAGAAGCCGCCGATCTTGCCGAGCGCGTACGCTTCGGCCGTGCGCTCCTCGAAGCGGCGCATGAGCAGCATCTCCCGGAGCAGCGAGAGGCGGAGCGCGGAGTCGTCGGTGCTTTCGGGCTTCTTCTTCGCCATCGATTTCGTCTCGGTCGCGTTTGGAGATGCGGAAGGAGCGGGAACGGACTTGCTCGTGCGCGCCATCAGACGCCCGCCGCCTGGACCTGCTCCCACGCGTGATAGCTGGACCGCACGAGCGGGCCGGACTCGACATGCCGGTAGCCCATCTCGCGACCGGCGTCGCGGAGCAGCAGGAATTCCTCGGGCGAGTAGTAGCGGTCGAGCGGATGGTGCTTCTCCGATGGTCGCAGATACTGTCCGAGCGTCAGGATATCGACGTCGACCTCGCGCAGCTCGCGCATCGTCTGCAGCACCTCGGGAATCGTTTCACCCATTCCGAGGATGAGTCCCGTCTTCGTCGGGATGTTCGGGGCGATTCGCTTCGCGGCCCGAAAGATCTCGAGCACGCGCTCGTACCGTCCACCCGGACGGCAGCGCTTGAAGAGGCGCGGCACGGTCTCGGTGTTGTGGTTGTAGATCTCCGGCTCGGCCTCGAGCACCGTGCGGATCGACTCCTCTCGTCCCTGGAAATCGGGGACGAGCACCTCCACCGAGCAGCCGGGGAGCCGTGCGTGGATCTGTCGAATCGTCTCGGCGAAGACGTAAGCCCCGAAGTCGGGAAGGTCGTCGCGGTCGACCGATGTGATGACCGCGTGCTGCAGATCGAGCTCCGCGATCGCCGCTGCGACGCGTGCTGGCTCTTCGATGTCGTACGCCGGTGGGCGGCCGTGGGCGATCGCGCAGTAGGCGCAGTTTCGCGTACAGACGTCGCCGAGGATCATGAAGGTGGCAGTCCCGTGCTCCCAGCACTCGCCGATGTTCGGGCAGTGCGCCTCCGCGCATACGGAGTGGAGTCTGAGGTCCTGCATGAGCTGCTGGATGCGGAGATAGTTCGGACCACCGGGGGCCCGTACTTTTAGCCAGGCCGGCTTCCGCTCGGGGAGCGCGGGTGCGTTGTGCTTACCCATGATCTGGTAAAGCGAATCTTGCATGCGCCTCTCGTCGCGAACGCGGCGCGCACGGGTGCCGCACGCGTCACGCCCAAGCTATTGGTAGGACCTGTCAAGTGATAGACGCGCTAACCATCTACCCAAATATAGACAGTTACAGTGCCTCGGCGAAGCGCTCGATCGCAAATGGGGACAGGTCATGTCTGATAGTTGCACCGGCGGTGAGAGCGCCGATTGCCTCGCCCGTGATAGGCGCGAGCAGGATTCCGTTGCGGCCGTGACCGCAGGCGTAGATCAGCTGCGGGTGGCGGGGTTCGGGACCGAGTATTGGGAGTCGGTCGGGGGTTACGGGACGCAGACCGGCCCAGTGCGAGACGAGGGGCGCCGAACCGGACGCTGGAGTGATGCGAAGCGCGACAGTCCGGAGATGGGCGAGACCTTCCGGCGTGGTGTGGCTATCGAACCCAACCTCCTCCATTGTCGCGCCGATGATCGTGCGCTCGAATGATTGGGAAGCATCGGGATATCGCCGAGGAACGAGGTAGCCGCCGCCGCCGTAGATGACGTGGTGGGCGAGGGCGCCCTCGAGCATGAGCAGCTGTCCTCGCACGGGGCGCACTGGGAGCCGCCGGGGAAGCCCCTCGAGCTGCGCAGCCCAGGCGCCGGTGGCGATGACGAGGGAACCGCCCTCGAGCAGCTCTCCATCTTCGAGGATCACTCTCGGCCGGACGGCGGTGGCATTCACCGACCGAACGCCGGCACGGACGCGGGTGATCGAGCGCCGGAGCTCGGTGCGGCGTTGCATCGCGGCGAGGAGCACGACATTGTCGACCGACCCATCGTTCGGATGCATGACAGCGCCCGAGTACTCTGCGAGATTCGGCTCCAGCGCGCGTAATGCGCGCGCATCGATCCATTCACTGCCTTCCGGACGGTGGCTCGGCTCGCCGTCGGCGAAGAGCTCGAGGATCCCGTTCCGGTCGAAAGGAACGGCGATGCCCGTCTCAACATGGAGCGAGCGCAGAAACGACGGGTAGAGGTCGCGTCCGGCCACCGCGAAGCGACGCACCACATCGGTCTCGAGCTCGTCGCTCTCGGCGCCGGGGGCCAGCATGCCGGCGCCCGCTGGCGACGCTTCACCGAAGCGAGCCTCGCCCACCAGCAGCACCGAAACGCCTCGCGCCGCGGCCTCGGCGGCCACCGCGAGGCCGATCAGGCCGGCGCCGAGGACGACGACGTCCGCCGTTCTCACGGCGAGGCCGACTGCGGGCAGCGTGGCTGAAACCTCCCGCGGCGGCAGGTCGTATAGTAAGCAGCGTTGAAGGGCAACAGCCTCGAAGGGGAGAACAGGGTCATGCTACGCACCGTTTTTGCAGTCGGCCTCATGGCCATTCTGGGGCTCATCGCCTTGAAGTTCATCTTCGGGATCTTCGGCTTTCTCTTCGTGGTGCTCTTCGGGCTGCTCTTTCTCGCCCTCAAGATCGCGTTGATCGGACTGGCC
>JBDTXL010000066.1:0-1975 GCA_040006195.1 Gemmatimonadota bacterium
TGGCGTACGGCTTGTCGCCAATGGTGACGACGAGCGAGTCGCCGTCCTGCAGCGTCGCGGTCTGCACGGCGAAGCGCGCGATGCCGGCGTTGTCGGTGACCTGCGCGGGCGTTCGCGCAGCGCCGCGCTGGGGATATGTTCGGAGCGCGACGGAGAGCTGCGATGCGGGATTGCCGAATGGATCGGAGACGGTGACGGTGACCTCGCGTGTGCCGCGGGCGCCCGCGCCGATGTCGAGCGTCTGCGGCGTGACCTTCACGAGCGAGGGCGCGGACGGGAGCGTCGTGAGCACGAAGTCGGTGACCCCGCGCATCTCGACGCCATCTGCGTCTGCGATCCGGAGATTGTAGTTGCCGGCGGTGGAGCCCGCGGGAATCGAGAATGTCGCGTGACCGTCGCGATCGGTGTTGGCGTTGAGCTCCGCCTGCGTGCCACCGGGAATGTCGCGCGAACCGTGGAGGAGAAGTCGCACTCCGGAGAGCGGCGTCGGTCCGCGGTGGATCGTGACGGTGAACTGGGCGACGGTGCCCGCCGTCGCGCTGAAGCTGCGGTACGGAAGATCGACTTCCATCGGTCGGATCGGCGCCGGAGTTTCCCGCTCTGCTCGACCCACCTTGTTGCCGTTGTCGGCACACGTCTTCATCGCGTCGAGCACCGCGGGCGTGGCGCCGAGCTCTTTCAGATTCGCATTGTCGCGCGACGTGGGCGCGAAGGCGAGACATGCTCGACGAATGATCGCGGCGATCTCGGGCTTGCTGTACGTGGAACCCGTGAGAAAGCGAACCAGATCTCCCTTGTGCAGCGGAGCGGCATCCTGCGCGCGCGCGGAGGTGACTGCGAGCGAGAAGCAAAGGGCGCCGGTGAGCGCTCTCGCGAGGCGAGACATCATCGATTCCGTCCGTTGGTGAGCATGGGAGTGGCGTGCGCGGCGCCCGGATCGAGGGAAGCGCGCACACCGCGTTCAATAATTACTCCCTGACTTAACGCTTGTTCGACTCCGAGCGCAACGATCCGTCCTTGCCGGTGCTCTCGCGTTGATCGGAGCTGACGCGCGGCTCGCCACCCTTGCCGCCGTATCCGCTCTCGTGCTCCGTGGTGCGCTGCTCGAGCGGTTCGGAGCCGGGATGATTGATTGTGTCCGCGGAGGATTTGGCGGGCGCGCTGACGGCGTCGTCGTCGCTTCGCGTGGGCTCGCCACCGCGCTGGCCCGATACCGCCTTCATTCCTTCGGCGGCCTCTGCTCCCGCGCCTGTAGAGGTGTTGGCTTTTGGCTGGTGCTTGGGATCGTTGATCATGATGCCGCCGGTTGAGGGATGCCCAGAGCAAAGGCAGAGGGTGTGCCAAGGTCAGCGCGGGGGGCGCGTGAGGCGCGCGTCGTGACGGACGGCACGCTCTACGTGACGGCTGTTTTATTCATACCATCTCGAACACGGCAGTACATACGAATATAAGTCGATATATTGTCGCTATAACGTCGCTATTATGTCATTTGATTGACGTTAAATAGTCATCGCAATCAAACGATTAGGCAATGTTAGCGAACTCTGCTACATATAACCTTCGCTCCGGATCCAGAAATCACCTACTCGAACCTCCCCGCGTGCTCCAGTGATACCGCCCTTCACCAGCGTTGCGTTTTCCCCGGGCATCTGTCACTCGCATGACCTCTTTCGCACCGTGACCCCGCTCTCGTGACCTACCCCTCCGCCGCACCCTCCGCGAATCCAAACGCCCCCGGAATTCCGAAGAAGCTCGCGGAGTTCCTCATGGAGTTTGCGGTCGCCGTTCAGAAGCACGCCATCTACCCGCAGGGACATCCCCTGCTCTCGACCGCCGTGGACAAGTGTGTACGCCGCCTCGATAGCCTGCTCAACGGCCTCGAGCCGGTGACGTTCGCCTTCGCGCGCAACCAGGTCATCATCGACAACGTCGCGACCGATCCGAACAACTCGCTGATGAAGGAGCTCGCGCAGCG
>JBDTXL010000067.1:0-3488 GCA_040006195.1 Gemmatimonadota bacterium
CCGTGTGCCCCATCACGTAGTGACCAATCTCGTGAGACATCACCATGTCCACCTCGCGCCGCGGCGTCGTTGCCAGCGTATTGTCATCCAGCACGATACGGGCATGCCCGCCGATCCCCGACACATGCGCGTTGATCAACACGCTCTGCCGCGAAGCATCGCGAACGAAGACATCCGTGGCGGGCACACCATTGGCGCGGGCGAGCGAAAGGATTCGTGCCTTGTCTGCGCCGTCGGCCAAGGGCGTGACGGTGTTGAAGAGCGGCTCGATGTACGTTGGAGCGAGAAGCGAGTTGGCAGCGGCGAGAAGCAAGTAGACGATCGTCGCCCACCCGGCCCACGAGGTCGGACGAATCCGAATGAGGGCGTAGATAGCAACCACACCAGGGACGATGAATGCGGCTGAGACAGCCCAATTGATCAAGGCATCACCGAGCCATTGGCCGTACGTGGCGTGCGAGAGGCCCGCCTGACGATAGCGATAGAATGCCGCCCAGCTCTCGACCGGGAGAGACAGAAGAAAGAACAGAAGGACGATGACGAGGCCCACGAGCGCGTGCTGCAACACGGGCCGGCGAGTGATGCGAGCAGCACGGTCCGAGAGCTCCGCCGCTGCGCCGCTGAAAAGCAGGAGAGCTCCGGTCGCGATGAGCGTAATCAGCCGCAGCGCGAACGCGACATTCCTGCTGCTGCCCAGAGCCTTGGCACTAGCCTGCGCCTCCGCCGGCACTCGTGCGATAAATGCCGCAGTCGCGGCCTCAGGATCGTGTGGCAGTGCCGCGTACCAGGCGGAATCGGCCGGCGTCACGCGCACCGCGACTCGCAGCGGCAGCGGTCGACTGCTAGCCTGAAATCCCCAGACGAGTGAACCGACAAGAGCCAGAATGACGAGAGAGAGCGTGAGCCTCATCGCGGGCCGTTGGTTGAGGTTGGAACGACGCCGTTACAATGGAGACATGCGCTAGTAATGCTTCGCGCCGGTCGCGCCTGTACCCTGCGCTCCAAGTTCTGTCCTGCCGATCATCGCGAGCGACTGTGCCGTGCGGCCAGGCGCGCGCTGAGAAGCCGATCGAAGAGGCGATACTGCCCCACCTTCGGCGTCGGTCGCATGGTCGTCGCATGACCCAGTTCGAGGAGGCTGTCGGTCGCCAGCTCGTATGGCGCCCAGTGGGGGAGGCCTTGTCCGTTCGGATCGCCCGTACTCGCGAAGTTGGTCCAGTACGCTGCGATCGTCGACGACATGGACAAGTCATCCGCATCGGGCGTGCCCCATGATTTCGGGAACATGCCGGACAGGAGGTGCGTCTCGATCGAGTGGTACGCACCCAAGTGAGCCGTGCGTCCTTTGCCTGCGTAAGTCACACGATAGAGATAGACCGGCTGGCCGAGCCGGCGCATCGTGCGCGCCATTGTGTAAGCGCCATAGCCGAAATGATAATCCGTCATCGCTGCCAGATACGCGGCCGGCACGGCCGAGTCGCTCGCGGCGGGATACGCATCGAACACCTCACGCGAACCCTCGCGAAACTCGCTGGCGAGCAACGCGCGGTACGATGCCAGATCACGAATCGACGGGTCGGCAAACTGGCTACTCTCGTCCGCGTTGCTCCCAACGAGGATCGATACCGGCGCCTGTCGTCCTTCCGCGAACAGCTCGACGGGTTGACGCGGCATCACCCAGCCGTCTACGACCATGTCCATGTAGGAGGTATCGGTCGCCGCGATGATCGCAGCAACCGGCTTTGCACGCATTGCCGCCAAGGCGTCCTCGCCCGAACCGATCCCGAGTCGCTCTGCGAATCGCACGCCGTGCTGTTCGCCAGTCGAGTCGGCGCTATCGAGAGTGATCGCGCGCCGCAGCTCCGGTATCAGATCGTCGCCGCAGGCGTTGCTCTGTACGATGGCGCGCCGGAACAGGCCTCGCGCGAGCGGCGACGCGACCAGCGCGCAGCTGTCAAAGCCCCCCGCGGACGCGCCGAACAGAGTGACGTTTCCCGGATCGCCGCCGAACGCGCGGATGTTGCGCCTGACCCAACGAAGGGCTTCGACCTGGTCCAGGAGCCCGTAGTTGCCTGATGCATGGTGCGGTGACTCGCGGGACAGCGCCGGATGTGCGAGGTAGCCGAGCGGTCCGAGGCGGTAGTTGATGCTGACGAGCACGACGCCGCGGCGCGGCAGCGTGGGTCCGAACGGCATGAGGTTGCCGTTGCCGCTAGAGTTCCCGCCGCCATGAATCCACACCATCACAGGCGCACCCGTGCTCGCGGCGTGCTCCGGCGTCCAGACGTTCAGATACAGACAGTTTTCGTCAAAGCGAAGTCCCTTCAACCACGGGGTCTTTGGCAATCTGTCATTGGTAACCCTGACCACCCAATCCTGCCCGGTCCCCTGAGGACAGCTCGGCCCGAAAGCGTCCGCCTTCCGCACTCCGGGCCAGTGCGGCACGGCCGCGGGAGGTCGCCAGCGGAGCGGCCCGACAGGCGGCGCCGCGTATGGAATTCCCAGATACATGAACTCGCCGGGATCTGTGGCGACGCTCACGCCTTCGACCGTACCCGTCTCGATCGTGACGCGAGCCGCCTGCTGTGCCGTCGCGGCTCGAGGGCCCACGCTCGTCGCGAGCCCCACTAACGCGAGAGTGACGAGCACGCGCCTCGTCATCGAGATCCGGTTGCACACGCTCGTGCTACGCGACGTCATGTAGCGGCCGTGTTGAAGTGGGGTTGTTCTTCGGCACCCGGTATTTCTCCATCCGAGAATTCGGATCGACGGAGACATCACAGGGTTGGGTCCATGTAGGCATGACTTGTTGCATGCGAGTCAAATAGGAAGCGCCGGCCAAGCCGGCGCAACTCCGCAAATCGCTCGACCGCAGCAACCTCGTTTTACGCAGCGATCGCGGCGATCCGATAATCATGAACCGGAATCGATGGACGAGCAAAACTCGGCAAACACAGCGAGCGCCGTATCGCAGAGGGTGTTGCGCCGCACGGCAACTACGAGTTCCGGATTTACGACGCTAGGCGTCTTCGCGTGTCTGTGGCTTTCGCTCACAACGCTGTTGAAGCGAGAGCGAACATACCGCGATGGGCGAGGCCGGGTGCGCCCCGTCAGCGGCAACGCCTCGTTAGACCGTGCTGGCAGCGTCGCTGATGCTGCTCGCGTGCAATTCAGCTCCGCTCCTGGTTTTGGATGCTGGCCCACTCGAGCGCTTGCACACGTTCACCGAAGGAGCGGTGCTCAGTGATCTTGCAGTTGCGGAACACAAAGCCATCGGCAAATCGACCACCAGTCCACTCGGTTGCGTCTTCGAGGCGAACCGACCCGATAGCACGCGTCGCAAGTCGCGGTAACCGAGTTCAATCCGGACGTTGCGTTTAACGAACCGGCGCTCAGCTCCTCCTGAAGACGCAAAGCCTGCGCGAGAACCATTGCAGAGATCAGTCGACATTGCCCGACGTGAGCTGCCGGATGACCTGCTGCGCACA
>JBDTXL010000068.1:0-5853 GCA_040006195.1 Gemmatimonadota bacterium
ATGTCGGCTTTGGCTACGATGACACGGTCTTCCATCATCGCGCTGACATCGTGCTTGCCGTGACGTTCGCTCTCACACGCGGCGACCCGAACGTGATGTATCGCGTGATGCAGGAGAATCTGAGCTGGCGCGGCGCGCGCCATCCGTGGCTCGAGATCAATCCGAGCGCGGGCTCGATCTTCAAGAAGATCGAGGGCGTCGGCGCCGGCCGGCTGATCGATCAGCTTGGGATGAAGGGATTCCGCATTGGCGACGCGCAGATTTCCCACATTCATGCGAACATCATGGTGAATCTCGGGCGGGCGAGCGCGCGCGAGGTTCGCGAGTTGATCTCGACGGCGCAGTCGCGAGTCGAGGAGAAGTTCGGGCATCGCCTCGAGCCCGAGATCTCTTTCATCGGCGACTTCTAGCCGCTACTCGCTCGCGATCGCGCGCTCCCACGCTGCAAACGCGCGCTCGAGCTTTTCCTTTTCGCGCTCGAGCTCCGCGCCGAGCGACGCGGCCTTCTTCCCGCCGCTCCCGCTGTTGTAGAGCTCCGGATCCGCGAGCATTGTCGTGAGCTCCGCGATGCGGGCCTCGCGCTTCGCCACCTCCTGCTCCGCGGTCGCGATCTCCTCGCGCGAGCGCTTGTGCGGCGCCGTCTCCTTTTTCCCGTCCTTCGATCCCGCGCGCGTCTTCTGCTTCTCACGCACGCGCCGCGACTCCTGCTCCTCCTGCGCCGCAACGCTCGCCGCATGTTCGCGTTCCGCGCTCACCGTCTCCCACTCCGCAAAGCTGCCGTCGAAGTCGGTGACGTGGCGATCGTGCAGAATCCACACGCGGTTGGCGAGTGCGCGAAGCAGCGCGCGATCGTGGCTCACGAGAAACACGGTCCCCTCGTAGCGCTCGACGGCATCTTCGAGCGCCTCGATCGACTCGACGTCGAGATGGTTCGTCGGCTCGTCGAGCAGCAGCAGGTTCGCGCGCGAAAGCATGATCATCGCGAGCGCGACGCGCGCCCGCTCGCCGCCGGAGAGCGTCGCCGCCGACCGCTGCACCGCGTCGCCGCTGAAGCCGAAGCGGCCCAGGTGCCCCTGGATCGCTCCGCGTCCCCACATCGGGCGCAGATCGTTGATCACGTCGTACAGCGACTGCGTCGCCGGCACCTGCGTGAGATCCTGCCGGTAGTACGCCGGCGTGATCGATCCGCCGAGCCGGATCTCTCCGCCCTCGGTAGCGCGGTCGCCCACCAGCGCGCGCAGCAGCGTCGACTTCCCCGCGCCATTCGGCCCGATGAATCCAATGACATCGCCGCGCTGCACGATGGCGTTGAAGTTCTCGATCAGCACGCGATCGCCGATCGCGAGCTTTAGCTTCTCCGCCACGGCCACCTGATCGCCGCCCCGCTCGCCGACCTCGAGGCGCAGCGCCATCGAGTCCTCTTCGCCGGGCGGCGGTGTGAGGCGCGGCAGGCGCGCGAGAATCTTTCGCCGCCCCTTGGCCTGCTTGCTGTTCTGGCCGGCGAGATGGCGCCGGATGTAATCCTCCTGCTTGTCGATCGTTTTCTTCTGCTGCACGAACGCGCGCTGCTGCTCGAGCTGCCGGTGTGCGCGCTGCTCGACGAACGCCGAGTAGCCGCCGATGTACGCGGTGCCGCTGTGCGCCTCCACGTGCAGAATGTGGTCGCACACATTCTCGAGAAACGCGCGATCATGGCTGATCAGCACCACGGTCTCGTCCGTTCCCTTCAGATATTCCTCGAGCCATCGCGTGGTCTCGAGATCGAGATGGTTCGTCGGCTCATCGAGCAGCAGCACATCCGCCGGCGCCACCAGCTGCCGCGCGAGCCCCACGCGCCCGCGTTCGCCACCGCTCAGCCTTTCCAGCGATCGCGTGCGCGCATCAACGGGATCGAAACCGAGCCCGTGCAGCACGGCGTCGACGCGCGGCGCGATCGTGTAACCGCCCTCGCGCTCGAAGCGTTCGAGGTCGTGCGAGTATCGCTCGAGCACCTGGTCACTCACCGATTCGCCGAGCTCGCCCATCCTCGTCGCCTGATCCGCCAACGATTGCTCGAGCGCGAGCAGCTCCGCGAACTGCCCTGCGGCCGCTTCCCACACGGTCTTCGCATCGCCGAAGTCGCGATGCTGCTCGAGGAGCGCGACGCGCAGCCCGGGCTGCCGCGCGATCACACCCCTGGTCGGCTGCATGTCGCCGGTGATCAGCTTGAAGAGCGTCGTCTTCCCGGTGCCGTTCCGCCCGATGATCCCCCAGCGCTCACGCGCCGCGATCGTGAACGTGATGTCGGAGAACAGCTTCGTCGCGCCGAATTCGACCGACACGTTGGACAGCGAGAGCTGCGTCATGCGGAGCTCACCCAGCCGCTCCACTCCATTTCCGCGAGCCCGACACTCAGCTTGTTCTGTTGCCGCACGAGGGGCATCCTGAGCATCAGCGGCTCCTCCGCGAGCAGCTCGAGCCACCGGTCATCCGACATGCGTGCATTCCCGAGCCCGCGATCGAGAAAGCGCTTCGAACCCGAATCAACCAAGGCCGATACCCCGAATTTCTGCGCGAACCGGCGCAGCTCACCGAGCGATGCGGGCTTCTCCGCGAGGTCGACGAAATGCGTCTTGACACGCCGCTCGGCGAAGAAGCGCAGCGCTTTGCGCGTCTCCGGATTCTTTTTCACTCCGAAAATCTGAACGTCCATGCCGAAATAAACGCTCTCGACGCCTCATTCCCAAGCGTTGCGCACGATCGGTTCGTAGCTTGGGTGATGTCTGCTCGCGTTTATCGGCCCGCATGGTGGATTCCCGGCGCCCACCTTCGCACGCTCTGGGGAAAGTTCATGCGCCCGCGCGTGCCCGTCCGGACACGCACCGAGCGCTGGGCGACGGAGGATGACGACTTCCTCGATCTCCATCGCCTCGATGCGCCGGCTGGCGCGCCGCGCCTCCTGATCCTGCATGGTCTCGAAGGAACGGTGCGCTCCCACTACGCCGGTGGGCTTCTGCACGAGGCAGAGCGGCGCGGTTGGGCCGCCGACCTCCTGATCTTTCGCTCCTGCGGTGACGAGCCGAATCGCGCGCTCCGCTTCTATCATTCCGGCGAGACCTCGGATGTGGACGCGGTAGTTCGCCGTCTCGTGTCCGAGGATCCGACGCGGCCACTCATCGTGGCCGGCGTCTCGCTCGGCGGGAACGTTCTCCTCAAGTGGCTCGGCGAGCTGGGTGCGAGCGCACCCGAGCTGCTGCAGGGGGCGGCGGCGGTGTCGGTTCCCTTCGATCTCGCGCGCGGCTCACGCTATCTCGATCGTGGCTTTTCGCGCTTCTACCAGTCGCACTTTCTCCGCTCGCTGCGAAGGAAGGCTATCGGCAAGAGCGCGCACTACCCGCGCTCGATCAGTCCCGAGGTGGTGCTGCGCGCGCGCACCCTCTACGAATTCGACGATCTCGTCACCGCGCCCGTGCACGGCTTTCGCGACGCCGACGACTACTACGCGCGCTCGAGCTCTCTCCACTACCTCGCGCGTGTGCGCGTGCCGACGCTGCTGCTCAGCGCGCGCGACGATCCGTTTCTACCGAACGTGGTGCTCGACGAGGTGCGCGAGATCGCGAACGGGAATCCGTCGCTGCATCTCGAGTTCGTCGAGCGCGGAGGCCACGTCGGCTTTGTCTCCGGTACGATTCCGTGGCGCCCGTTCTATTACGCGGAATGGCGCGTCGCGGAGTTTTTGAGCTCGCAAATCAGCTGCAGGTCGCACTCACCATCGACATCGCGGTGACGTTCATCGAGCCGCTGGACATCTTCATACCGGACATCTTGCTCGAGTCGCCCATCTTCATGCCGGACATCTTGCTCGAGTCGCCCATCTTCATGCCGGACATCTTGCTCGTATCCTTCATCCCTGCCATACCACCCTTCATGACGTCGCCCGTGAGCGTCACGGTGTGGCCGACGTGCCCCGCCAGCGACACCTTTTTGCTCCACACGTCCCAGGATTTGCCGTCCTTCGAGACCAGCTTGAAGGAATCCGGCTTGTCGCCCTTCTGAAGGCAGCCAGTAGCGCTGTCGGCAGCCCGCGCGCTCGGAGCCGTCGCGGCAGAAGCGGTCAGGGAGCCGGCGAGCACGAGCATCGCGGCGAGTGAGAAGACAATGCGGTAGTTTCTGTACATCGTGAACCTCTAAGCAAAAGTGAAGACGTGAGGCATGCCCCGCCTCGATGACGAAATGTTCGTTCAATGATGAAACTGTACTCGTGGGTACGCCCGAAGTGAACGGGCGGATTCATTTGAGACCCGCCACGCGCTCTTCTAATTACCCAGTACCCATGCTTCTGTTCTTCGCACTCTTTCTCCTCGCCGGGCTCCTCGTTGGTGTCATCGCCATGCTCGGCGGCATCGATCGAAAGGCGCGGCACGGCGCGTGGGTCAAATATCTGAATCTGCCGACAGCGGGCGCAGCCGCTGCCCTGTTCGGCATCGTCGGCTATCCGCTCGCCAAGTACTCGACGCTCGGAATGCCCGCGATACTGGCTATAGCGAGCGCGTCGGCACTCGCGGCTGCCTCCGGAGTGGTCGCGCTGATCGCCGGCTGGGCGGTGCCGAGCGCGGCATTGCACGTCGAGGATCCCCGGTTTGCATTGCAAGGGCATCCCGCGCGCGTGTCGCAGGCGATCTTCGCAAGTCATGCAGGAGAGATCTTTTTCGAGCACGACGGCGCTCGCCGCACGGTTCCTGCGATGGGGCTCGAGGGGGCGACGATCGCCGAGGGCGTCGAGGTCGTGATCGAGCGCATCGAAGATGGTATTGCGTATGTCGAGCTTTGGAGCAATATCGAGAGGGAGCTGGAAAAGCTGAGCTGAGCGAAGCGTCGCAGTGTCGCGTCGCAGTGTCGTGAGGTGAATCATGTCGGAAGGGCTGCTGTTCCTGGTCATCTTCAGCGCGATCTTCATCGCGCGAATCGTCTTCGCGACGATGTTTTTTCATGCGGTGCTCCCCGACACCGACCGTTGCCCGGAGTGCGACACTCCCACCCTGCGCGTGAAATCCCGAGGCTGGAATCTGCTCATGCCCTGGTTCCGCACGAGTTGGTGCTATGCGTGCGGGTGGCGCGGCCTTCTGAAACACGGACATCTCAGCGAGCCCACCGCCATGATGTCCAAGCGAGAGAGCACGCGCGCGCCGAAGAGCTGACCCTCAGCCTCCTCGCGCGAAGATCGTCAGCCACGACGGCCAGTTCCCGCTCAGCTCCGCAAAATCCTCGAAGTAAATGAGTCCCAGCGACTCGAGCTCTCCGGTGAGCGCGCCCAGCGCCTCCTCGTGGTAGAGCGGACCGATGGCTATCATCTCCCCTTCCACGCGGAACTCGTCGGGGGTGAGGTTGTACTTCGCGTCGAAGCTGGCGCGGGCGAGCCCAACCCGCTCGAAGGCCGCTTTGCGGATCAGCATCGTGGGAGCGTCGGGATGTAATTCGAGTGGCATTCGACAAGTCTGCGCACACGTCCCGCTCTTGTCCATTCATCGTATCTTTGACGGATGACTTCGCAGCCCAACGAGCTCGAGCTCGACGTCATTGTCGTCGGCGCCGGCCATGCCGGTACCGAAGCCGCGGTCGCCGCCGCGCGACTCGGCGCACGCGTCGGCCTGATCACGAGCGCGCTCGAAACGATCGGCCAGCTGTCATGCAATCCGGCGATCGGTGGCGTCGCGAAGGGCACCGTCGCGCGCGAGGTGGACGCGCTTGGCGGAGTCATGTCCCGCGCAACCGATATCGCGACACTGCAGTTCCGAATGCTGAATCGCGGCAAGGGGCCAGCGGTGTGGGCGCCGCGCGCGCAGTGCGATCGCGGCATGTACCGCCGAGCCGTGC
>JBDTXL010000069.1:0-2157 GCA_040006195.1 Gemmatimonadota bacterium
GTGCCGGGATGGTACGGAGTGGGGAGCGCGCTCTCGTCGTTTCTCGCGGTGCGCGGCGCGAGGGGTGAGGCGATGCTGCGGAGGATGTTCGCCGAGACGCCGATCTTCCGCTTGATCATCGACGAGGTGGAGAAGACGCTGGCGCAGGTCGACCTCTCGCTCGTGCGCGCGTATGCGGGGCTGGTGCCGAACGAGCGCGCGCGCGCGGGCGTGCTTGCGCTGATCGAGGCGGAGTACGAGCGCACGATGACGGCGGTGCTGCACCTCACCGGCGAGAAGGCGCTGGGCGAGCGTTTCCCGCAGTTCCGCAGGCGCATGACACGGCGGCTCGGGATGCTCGAGCGCGCGCACTATCAGCAGATCGAGCTGCTGCGTCGCGTGCGCGGGCCGGCGGAGGGGAAGGCGGAGCGGGAGGATGATCTGGCGGCGCTGCTGCTCTCGATCAACTGCATCGCGGCGGGATTCGGGACGACTGGGTGACGCTCCAGGCGGACCGGAAGGAAAGCCTCTTGCCCTCCCGTGTTTTGCATTGTATTTAACATGTATGTTATTTAAGCATTCAGTTAACTAACCGATGCCCATCGACCACCTCAGCACCACCTTCGCCGCCCTCGCCGACCCCACGCGTCGCGCCATCCTGGCGCGGCTCGCGTCCGGCGAGACCACCGTCAACGAGCTCGCCAAGCCCTTCGCTATCAGCTTGCCCGCCGTCTCCCGCCATCTCAAGGTGCTGGAGCACGCAGGACTCATCTCGCGCGGCCGCGACGCGCAGTGGCGTCCCGCGAAGCTCGAGGCCGCGCCGCTCGAGAAAGCGTCCGGATGGATCGAGAAATACCGGCGGTTCTGGGACGACTCCTTCGATCGACTCGACGAATACATCATAGAACGTCAGCGCCAGGAGAGGACGCATGTCAGCAAACACAAAAAGCGCTGCAAGCGCTAACCCAAACTCGAAGACATTCGAGCTCACCATCACGCGCACCTTCAATGCGCCGCGCGATCTCGTCTGGAGGCTGTTCACCGAGCCCGAGCATTTGATGAACTGGATGGGGCCGCGCGGCTTCACGCCGATGCATTTCACGCAGGACGCACGCGTCGGCGGCAGCTGGCGCGGCATGCTCCACCCCGATAAAAACAATCCGCACACGCAGAACGACCTCTGGCAGGGTGGTGTGTTCAAGGAGATTACCCCGCCCGAGCGCGTCTCCTACACCTTCGCGTGGGACGAGAAATCGAGTGGCATGCCCGGTACCGAGACGCTCGTCACTCTCACCTTCGCCGACCTCGGCGATAGGACGACGCTCACCTTCACGCAGAGCGGCTTCCCCTCGGAGAGCGAGCGCGATGGCCATGATGGCGGCTGGACCAGCGCCTTCGACAAGTTCGACGAGTACATCGCCACGCTCGACGAGAGCGAGTGACGATCTCCGGGCTCGCCAAATAACGGCATTCCAGAGAGCGTACACGTGGTGCCGTTTGCCCCTCCACCTATCTTTCGCCCCGTGTACGTCCATCTCCTCTCCGCCTCTTGACTGACATCGCAGCCCCGGCGTCGCGTCCCGCGGCGGACGACAACCTGTCCGCCGCGCGCCCGCCGCGCAAATACGACCGCTCGATCGTCGACGGTCCCCTCGGCCCCGCGGTCTGGAAGCTGGCGTGGCCGACGATGCTCACCAACATCATCGGCGGTCTTCAGGGAATCATCGACCACGTCCTGGTCGGCCATCTCGTCGGCTTCGTAGGGAACGCTGCGATCGGCGTCTCCTATCAGATCTTCATCATGGTCATCGTGTTCATCTCCTCGCTGTTCACGGGGATGAGCGTGCTCGTCTCGCGCTTCGCGGGCGCGGGCGAAGAGGCGAAGGTCAATCGCACCGTGTACCAGGCCTTCCTCACGGCCATCGGCCTATCGCTCTTCGTGATGGCCCCCGTCGGTCTCTTCCTGGCATCGCCGCTGCTCGACATGGTGAACGCTGCGCCAGAGGTGAAGGTGCAGGCGCTCCCCTTCCTGCGCATCATGTTCACTTTCAGCACCGGGTTGCTCCTCTTCTTCATGCTGAGCGGCGCGCTCCGATCCGCCGGCGACGCGCGCACGCCGATGATCCTCGGGCTGACGATGACCGCGCTCAACATCGTCTTCAACGTGGTGCTCATCCG
>JBDTXL010000070.1:0-4104 GCA_040006195.1 Gemmatimonadota bacterium
GAAGCAAGCATCTGCTCCACGACTTCGACGACACCATGCTCTCGAACGACCGCACGCCGCTCGCCGCGATCTATCTGCTCTCGCCGGTCATCGTCGAGGAGGGCGCCGTCGCGCCTGCGGTCGCGCGCACGCGCATGCACGCGGTGCCGTCGGCGCTCGCGCTCGTGCGCCATTCGATCATGGGGAGCATGCTGAGCGGCTCCGAGGCGCAGCTCGTGATCGATCGCGCGACGACGATCGCAGAGACGGTGCCGATCTATCAGCTCACGGTGGCGGCAGGGATGGAGCGCATTGGCGACACGGTCGACCAGCTGCTCGCGTGGCACGGCATAGCCGCGGTGACGGAGGCCCACGCATGAGCGGGCTCGCGGCGCGCGACGACGCAGCGCAGCTCTCCGCGATGAACAGCTCGCCGGTCACGAACGCCGGCGCCAAGAAGCTCGCAGTCGTGCTCGATGGCATTTCGAAGGCGTTCCCGGTGCGTCGCACCTGGGGCGAGATGTTCAGACATCCGTTGCTGCGCCCGCGCGCGCCGGTGTTGCAGAACGTCAGCCTCGCGGTTGCCGAGGGCGAGTTCTTCGGACTGCTCGGCCCCAACGGGGCGGGGAAGACCACGCTGTTCAAGATGCTCGCGACGCTCGTGTTGCCCGATGAAGGGACGGCGACTGTGGGCGGCTACGATGTGGTGGCCGACTCGTCGAAGGTGCGCTCGGTGCTCGCGCCGGTGATCGCGGACGAGCGGAGTCTGTACTGGCGGCTCACGGCGTTTCAGAATCTCGAGCTCTTCGCGAAGCTGCAGGGAATGCGCGGGAAGGCGATCAAGGCGCGCGTCGATGAGGTGCTCGGCGTGGTGGGGCTCACCGACACGAAGGAGAAG
Organism: Gemmatimonadota bacterium; assembly: GCA_040006195.1. Classification (GTDB taxonomy): domain Bacteria; phylum Gemmatimonadota; class Gemmatimonadetes; order Gemmatimonadales; family Gemmatimonadaceae; genus FEN-1250. Next base: position 878 of record JBDTXL010000070.1, read on the forward strand.
ATCGTCGCCGCATTCTCGTCGGGGATGAAGCAGCGACTGCTGATCGCGCGCGCGCTCGTGGCATCACCGCGCGTGCTGCTGCTCGATGAACCGACTCGCTCGCTCGACCCGATCTCCGCACGCGGCTTCCGGACTTTTCTTCGTGATGAGATCTCGGGGCGGCAGGGGTGCACGGTGCTGCTCGCTACTCACAGCGCGGACGAGGTGCTCGAGCTCTGCAACCGCGTTGCGGTGCTCGATCGCGGGCGGCTCCTCGCTACCGGCACCACGACGTCGCTCGCGCGCGATCTCGGTGAGGAGCGCTACGCGCTGTTCACGCGCGATGCGACTCACCCGGCGCTCGCGGCGCTGGTGCAGCGCGCTGTCGTCGGCGCGCTCACGGTGCGCGGCGAAGAGGATGGATGGACGCGCGTCGACATGGAGGTCACAGGCGGGATGGAGCGCGCGGCACAGATCGTCGCGACGCTGGTAGAGCAGGGAGTGGTCGTCGCGCGATTCGAGAAGGTGCCGCTGCCGCTGGCGGATCTCATCGATCGTATCGTTCGCCGCGGTGCGGAGCCTCAGTCGAATGCGTGAGGCGCTCGCGTTGATCCAGGCGAGCTGGCGCACCCAGCGCAGCTATCGCGTGAGCATGATTCTCTCCGTGCTCTCGCTCGGCGTGACGGTGCTGCCGGTGTACTTCGTGTCGAAGGCGCTGCAGCCGAGCATGGCGGACTCGATCGCGAGCCAGGCCCCGAACTACTTCGGCTTCCTGGTGATCGGCTTCATCGCGCTCATCTTCGTGAGTACTACCGTGGGCTCGATCCCGGATGCGGTGGGTGGCGGCATCGGGACGGGGACGCTCGAAGCGCTGCTGTCGACGCGGGCTTCGATTCCCTCGCTGCTCGCGGGAATGGTGGGCTACAGTTTCGTGTGGAGCTCGGTGAAGGCGCTGCTCTTTCTGATTCTGGCGATGATACTCGGGCTGCATCTGTCGATCGCCGCCTCGTTCACCGGCATCCTGATTCTGATCATGATCGTGCTGGCGCACATTCCGTTCGCGCTCATGGCCGCATCGCTCGTGCTCGCCTTCCGAACGAACGGACAGATTCCGAGCGTGGTGATGATCGCCTCCGGCCTGCTGGGTGGTGTATACTGGTCGATGACCGCGAAGATCATTCCGCCGTGGGTGCACGCGCTCGGCAATTACGTGCCGCTGGCGCCGGGGCTGCGCGCGCTTCGGCAGACGTTGCTCAACGGGGCGTCGCTGTCGACAGTAGCGCCCGATCTTCTTTTGTTGACCGGCTTCATCGTGATGCTGAATGCGATCGGTCTCCTGATGTTCGTCGAGGCGCTGCGCTACGCGCGCCGCACGGGCACGCTCGCGCAGTATTGACGGTCGCGTGATGAGTCTCGCCTCGCTCTCTCCCGAAGCGCAGCTGCTTCTGCTCACCGCGGGCGGCGAGAAGAATGACGCAGCGATTCGCGCGCTGATCGCGAAGCCGCTCGACTGGGCGAAGTTGAGCTGGCTCGCGGAGCAGGAGCGGGCGACGCCGGTGCTGTGGCGTCGGCTGAGTGCCGTCGCTTCGCTGCCGGTCGAGTCGGAGACGCTGCATCGCATGGCGATGGTCTCGGAGTTCCGCATGTCGCATCTCGAGACGCGGCTGCTTTCGGCGCTCGACACGCTCGCGGCGGCGAATACCGATGTCGTGCTGCTCAAGGGCGCGGCGCTCGCGCTCACGGTGTACGGATCATTCGTCGCCAGGCCGATGTCTGATGTCGACCTCCTCGTCTCGCGCGACGATGCGCTGCGCGCGCGCGATGCGCTGCTCGCGGCGGGGTGGATGTCGGGCGCGTCGCAGCTGGAGGATTTCTACGAGGGGCATCATCATCTGCCGCCGCTGGTGGATGGACTCGGCACCGGTACGAGCCTCGAGCTGCACACGTCGCTCTTCTTCGAAGGTCATCCGTTCGCGCTGACGAGCGATGGTATTCGCGCGCGCGCCGAGCGGGTGACGGTGCATGGACGAACGGTGCTGGTGCCGAGCGTGCACGATCAGCTGCTGCACTTGTGTTTGCACTTCGCCTGGTCGCACATGATGGCGACGGGCGGATGGCGCGCCTTTCGTGATCTCGATGCGCTGCTGCGAACGGAGCGCGTGGAGTGGAAGTCGTTCACCAAGCGCGCGCGGGACTCGAAGGGCGGAAGCGCGTGCTACTGGACCTTTCGTCTCGCGCGCACGCTCGCGGGGATCTCGGTGCCGGCGTGGGTGGAGCGCGCGCTCGCGCCGCCGGATCCGGAGTTCGCGCTGCGGCGATTGGAGCAGCACTTCACCTACGATCTCCTGCCGACGGAAAACATCTCACCGTCGCTCTGGCTGACGTACACGATGTGGCGCGCCGGTCTCCGCCCGCGCTGGAGCGGCCACGGCCAGGTGCGCCCGTGGGACCGTGCGGATACGCTGCTGCAGACGGAGCGCCCGGCGCGAGTTAAGCGCCTGATGCTGCATGTACGAAACGCAAAGAGCTGGGCACGCTACGCGAGGCTGGTGTTGCTTCGGACGTAACTCATTCGCCGGAACACAAGCATCAACAATTTGAGATACGGACAAAAACGGAGGATTGCACCGACACAAACGGAAAAAGTCATGCTCGTGCTGTCTCCGTCAGTTGTCCGTAACCTCTTCCGTTTTTGTCCGTATCCACCTTGTTAGTGCGTGAGTTGAAGCGACCTGCCAGCCGACTGTAAACCGGCACCCATCTGGATGCGCCGGCACCCCTCGAAATACCCAGGGCATCGGGATTGACACCGCCCCGAAATCGCCTACATTTGTCAGGCTAACCCACGCCGGCACCGTACTTTTGGTTCGTAGCTACGCCCTATGTCTCGGCAGAGTTAAAAAATAACGTCGCCTCCCAGTTACACCGGGATCAGCGACGCGCCCATGGGTCCCCCTTCGCGCGACAGTGGCGATCGCACCCGGCGGCAGCGGATGGATACCGGTCCCGGCATACGGGACGCCCGGTCCACCCGCGTTTTTGTTGGCGTTTTTTCAATCGTTAAATACCACGCGAGCAGTCGCGACAGCTGAGAGATATGGCACGCACAACCCCGATCGATCGCTACCGGAACATCGGCATCATGGCTCACATCGATGCCGGCAAGACCACCACCACCGAGCGCATTCTCTACTACACGGGGAAGAGCCACAAAATCGGTGAAGTCCACGATGGCGCAGCCACCATGG
>JBDTXL010000071.1:0-1827 GCA_040006195.1 Gemmatimonadota bacterium
ACGGCATCCCCGTTGCGTAGGCCTCGTCGAGCGCGGGGTAGATCCCCTGCCCCTCGAGATCGGGGAACGCCTCGCGCACCGTCTTCCCGATGAGTGACCCTCGCCCCACCACGTCGATGTAGCTCTTGTTCGCGGACTCGAAGCGATGCTCGGGCCCGCGCAGCACCGCTATCCCCACAGGCGCATCGCTGAACACTGTCCGGAGCCGATCTTCGGCCGTGCGCGCCGCGGCGATCGCTTCATCCTGCACGCGCGACGCGAGAATCTGTTCGGTGACGTTCTCGACGGCGTGGAGCACGGCGACGGCGCCTTCGTCCGCGCCCTGCACCGGCGCCGACGACATGCGCCAGTAGTGCTCCGTATAGCCGTCGCCATCGGCGGCCGGGGGGAGATCGTAGCGCTGAACCGGTAGAACGATGCGGCCGCTCATCGAGAGCGCAACCTCGAACGACGATCGCACATTGTGCTTGCCGTGACTGCTCTCGGTGCCGTGACTCTCGGGAAAGACCTCGAACGTGCCGCGGCCGATCAGATTCTCGCGCTTCTGCCGAGTGATGCGGCAGTACTCGTCGCTCGCGGCGAGAATTGTCCAGCGGGGAGCGTCGGCGCGAACGAGCAGGTACGCAGTCGGCGAAGCGGCGAAGATCGCTCGATAGTCGAGCTCGGACATGCGCGTAGCGGAGCTGCCAGTTGTGCGGTCGCTACTTGACATGCGGTGGACGTTCCGGGGTGCGTGACGTGAGGTTGTAACTGAGGCGCAGGCCAACGTTAGCGCACGCGTTGTGCCGTTGTGAGGGCTCGAGCTCGCGATGAGCGCATCCCCTGGGTGGATTCGTCAGGCGCGCATTAGAATCTCGCCGAAGTGTAGAGATCCGCTCGCAGCGCGTGATTGGGATTGATCCCGTGCGCGATGTCGAATCTGAACAGCCCATCGAGGATCGACGCGCCGATTCCCGCCCCGGAGATCGGGCGAAGCGACTTCCCGAAATTCTCGCGATCGCCCGCCCAGCCAATGTCGTAGAAGATCGTCGGGCGCACTCCCGAGAAGCTGTGACCGATCTCCACGCGACCGAGCCAGTACGCGTCCCCTGCCTGCGATCCGGGCTCCTGCCCCCGCACCGTGGCGACGCCGCCAAGAAACCACGCGCGCTGTATGGGCACGTCGCCAGCCGAGCTTCCGGCGCTCAATGTGAGCGCGCCATCGAGCTTCGAGCCCAGGCCATGGGTGGCCGTTGCCTCGGCGGATGCGCGCGCGTAGTCGAAGGTTCCCGTCGCGCCTTCGCCGCGCACATCGATCGCTCCACGTAGCTTCTCGGGATCGAGGCCGAACGACCGGTGATACTGCGCGCCTATCCCGAACGCCGTCGCATCCCCGGCACGGAAGTTCGGGATGAAGCCGGCGCCGCCCAGCGTGTGCCACAGGGAGAGATTGGTGTGCTTCTCCGCGTCGTCCTGCCGCTCAGCGAAGATGCGCCATGTGAACGCGCCATTGCGCGGTGTCGTCGACGACAGCTCGGCGCCCGCGCTTCGAAAGTAAAATCCCTCGTCGTGTGCCCAGAGCAACGCGGAGATCGAGCTGCCGACGCTGAGCGGGTCGCCCCAGTCGTTCGCTGAGTTGAGACGGTGGTAGGCGCCGAGCGAGTAGATCCGATCGCCGTTGCCGCGAATCAGATGCGCCTCGACGTTCGGAATCCAGTCGGCGAGACCGATGCGCGCTGAGGCACTCGCAGTGTACCCGCTGCCGAGCGTGCTCTCGACGAACACTCCGGCCGACAGCGCCTCGACGCGATTGTAGCGCAGCATCGAATGATCGACGCCGTAGTGAAT
>JBDTXL010000072.1:0-4049 GCA_040006195.1 Gemmatimonadota bacterium
CGCTCGACAATGCGACGCGCGATGCGGAGCGCGAGCAGCGGCTCGAGACGGCGGGTGCTGTTGCGCCGCGCGATGTCGAGGCGGCGCAGCGTATGCTCGCGTCGGCGCAGGCGGGGATGGCGGACGCACAGTCGCGGCTCACCTCGGCGCAGCAGCAGCTCGACAAGTCGAGCTTCCGCGCGCCGTTCGATGGGCTCGTGAGCGAGCGTCCGGTGAACGCGGGCGACGTGGTGGCGCCAGGTACCGCGATCGTGACGGTCGTGAATCCGGCGAGCATGCGGCTCGAGGGATCGGTGCCGGCGGAGCAGCTTGCCTCGCTCAGGATCGGGACGCCGGTGCTGTTCACGGTGAATGGCTACGGATCGCAGACCTTTACGGGAAAGATCGATCGCATCAATCCAACGGCGGATCCCGCGACGCGCCAGGTGCGCGTGTACGTGACGATCCCCAACGAGAAGAGCACGCTGGTTGGCGGGTTGTTCGCGGATGGGCGCGTGGCGACGGAGAGCCGGCAGGGGATCATGGTGCCTGTGGCCGCCGTGGACGAGCGCGGCGTCTCGCCGCTCGTGCTGCGCATCAAGGGCGGGGTGGTGGAGAGTGTGCCGGTGCAGCTGGGCATCCGCGACAACGCATCCGGGCAGGTCGAGATCAGCGCCGGTGTGACGCCGGGGGATACGCTGCTCGCGAGCGCCGCGCAGGGGCTCGCGCCGGGAACGAAGGTTCGCGTCACCGCCGCCGGCGACAGGCCGACGGGCACTCGTTAACCGCCGAGAGGCGGGCAGGAGCAGCACATGTTCATCTCCGACTTTGCGATCAAGCGGCCGATCATCACCGTCACGGCGATGGTCGCGCTCGTGGCCTTCGGATGTGCGGCGCTCCTCAATCTGCACACCGATGAGTTCCCGGACATCCAGGCGCCGATCGTCGGGCTGACGATCGCCTATCCCGGCGCATCGCCGGCGGAGGTCGAGCGGGAGATCGTGAAGCCGGTGGAGGATGCGATCTGGGGAATCAGCGGGCTCGATGGTGATCAGTCGACCTGCTTCTCGATCGATGGATTAGCCCAATGCACGCTCTTCTTCGATTTCGACAAGCCGATCCAGCAGGCATCGCAGGATGTGCGCGATGCCATCTCGACGAAGCGCGAGGATCTGCCGCCGGAGATGAAGGAGCCGATCCTCACGCGCTTCGATCCATCGGAGGCGCCGGTGTTCACGCTCGTGCTCACGTCGCCGACGACGCCGGCGCCTGTGCTCACGCGAATAGCGGATCCCGGGCTCGCGAGCGATCTGCGCTCGATCGCCGGCGTCGCGCAGGTGAACGTCGTCGGAGAAGTCAAGCGCAACATGGTGGTGGAGCTGCGCCCCTCCGATCTGCAGTCGTCGGGCGTGGGCGTCGCGCAAGTCGTCGCCGCGCTCCAGTCACAGAACCTCGCGTCGCCTGTGGGATGGCTCAACGGCAAGCTCGATGAGAAGCTGATCCGATTGAGCGGCCGCCTGCAGAACGCGGCCGACTTCGGCAATCTCGTGGTTGCCAATCGTGGCGGCCAGCTCATCAGACTCAATCAGATCGCGAACGTCTACGATGGAACGGAAGAGCCGCGCTCGATGGCGCTCTTCAACGGCAAGCAGGCGGTCGGCATCGAGATTCTGAAGTCGAAGGGGTATAGCACGACACAGGTCGCATCGGCGGTGCAGGCAAAGGTGCGCGAGCTGCAGAGGACGCTCCCTCCAGGTGTGAAGTTCGCCGAGGTGCAGAATGCGGGCGAGCGGGTGAGCCACGCGGTGCGGAACGTTGAGGAGGCGCTGGTGGAGGGCGCGCTGCTGACGGTGCTCGTGGTATTCCTGTTTTTGAACTCGTGGCGGTCAACGGTGATCACCGGCCTCGCGTTGCCGGTGTCGGTCATCGCGTCATTCGTCGCAGTGTGGGCGTTCGGCTTCACGCTCAACACGATGTCGCTGCTGGGGCTTTCGCTGGCGATCGGCATTCTGATCGACGATGCGATCGTCGTGCGAGAGAACATCGTGCGACACATCGAGCTCGGCGAAGACCACGTCACGGCGTCGCACACGGGCACGGATGAAATCGGGCTCGCCGTTACGGCGACGACGTTTTCGATCGTCGCCGTATTTTTGCCGGTCGCGTTCATGTACGGGCAGGCGGGGCAGTGGTTCAAGCCGTTCGCGCTCACGATCGCGTGCTCGGTGCTCGTCTCGCTCTTCGTGTCGTTCTCGCTCGATCCGATGCTCTCGGCGTACTGGCCCGACCCGCAGGTCGAGCATGGCGGCGCGATCAAGCGGGGCGCGATCGGCCGCGTGCTCGCGCGCTTCAACGTGTGGTTCGACAAGCAGGCCGACAACTACAAGCTGATCATCGCGTGGGCGCTCGATCACCGGCTCGCAGTCTCGCTGCTCGCGCTGGGATCGTTCGTGCTGGCGGGCGTGCTGCAGGGGACGATCGGCGGCGCGGGCTTCGTGCCTGTGAGCGATCGCAGTGAGATCAGCCTCATCATCGAGGCGCCGGGCGGGAGCAATCTCGAATACACGCGACTGCGCACGGAAGCGGTGGCCGAGCTGGCGCGGAAGCACGCGGAAGTCGCGTACACATACACGTCGATAGGCGGCGCGATTCCATTTCGCGCGCCCGGGGTCGATCAGGCGCTCGTGTATGTGCGTCTGACGCCTAAAGCGAAGCGCCGCATCAGCCAGGATGCGCTCGGAGCGGAGTTCCGGCGCGAGTTTTCGCACGTCGCCGGCGTGACGGTGTCGGTGTTCACGAGCGGCTTCGGTGGCGCGCGGAAGTCCGTGCAGGTCGAGATGCGCGGGCCGGACCCAGTGGTGCTGACGCGACTCGCGGAGCAGGCGATCGTGTCGGTGGCGAAGGTGCCGGGCGCGGTGGATGTCGGACTGTCGACGCGCGGCGAGAAGCCCGAGCTCGACGTGCAGCTCAATCGCCCCCTCGCCGGCTCGCTCGGCATCACCGTCGGCGCCGTCGCCCAGTCGCTGCGCCCTGCGTTCGCGGGGCTCAAGGCGGGCGACTGGACGGACCCGAGCGGCGAGACGCGCGATGTCACCGTGCGGCTCACGAAGGAGGCGCGGGAAAATCTTTCGGACTTGCAGGGGCTGCCGCTCGTCGTGATGGACGCGCAGGGACGTCCGACGACGCTTCCGCTCGGGCAGATCGCGAGCATCCAGCAGACCGTTGGGCCGGCGCAGATCAACCACCTGGATCGCGAGCCTGTCGTTGCGGTGGAGGCGAACGTGCAGGGGCGCCCGCTCAGCGAAGTGACGAACGCCATCAAGAAGCAGCTGTCGACGCTGCACCTGCCCCCCGGCTACCGGATCACGCAGGGGGGCGAAGCGAAGGATCAGAACGAGATCTTCACGAAGATCTTCACCGCGCTCGGCATCGCGATCCTGTTGATGTATCTGATTCTCGTGATGCAGTTCGGATCGTTTCTCGATCCGCTCGCGATTTTGATCTCGCTGCCGCTCTCGCTGATCGGCGTGGTGCTCGCGCTGCTCGTGACCGGCGACGATCTCAACATCATGAGCCTGATCGGCGTGATGCTGCTCATGGGGATCGTCGCGAAGAACGCGATCCTGCTCATCGACTTCGCGAAGTGGGCGCGCGAGAAGGGGATGTCGCGGCGCGACGCGCTCATCGAGGCGGGGCGCATCCGCCTGCGTCCGATCATCATGACGACGCTCGCGCTGATCGCGGGGATGCTCCCGGTGGCGATCGGCCACGGCGAGGGCGCGGACTTCCGCGCGCCACTTGGCCGCGCGGTGATCGGCGGCGTGATCACGTCGACGCTGCTCACGCTCATCGTCATCCCGACGATCTACGAGATTCTCGACGAGTTCAAGGAATGGCTCGGCGTGAAGTTTGGGCGGAAGACGGCGGCGGCGGGCGCGCACACGCCGGAGCTTTCGGCAGGCGACTGAGTCGATCGCGCGTTAGAAAACACAAAGGTGTTCGTGGTCGTACACGGGGCGTCGTGTCTATGACAGCAGGCGTCCGCATGTGAGTGAGCTCACCGGCCGCAG
>JBDTXL010000073.1:0-2580 GCA_040006195.1 Gemmatimonadota bacterium
TCCTTCTTCGAGAACTTGGAGACTTCGCGATGCGTCATCTCCTTGTCGGGACCCATCATGAGAGACTGGCCGTCGAGGAAGGGCGAGAACGACGACGGGCTGCGCGGAAGGAGCTCGAAGCCGAACTTGTGCAGCTCGAGCTCCTTGATGATCTCGGGGCGGAGGAGGCTGTTGACGTAGGCGGCGGTGGAGACCTTGTAGCCCGGCCAGAGCTCTTCGGTGACGCATGCGCCGCCGACCATCTCACGCCGTTCGAGGACGCAGACGCTCTTGCCGGCCCGTGCGAGGTAGGCTGCGCAGACGAGCGCGTTGTGACCACCACCGATGAAAACGACGTCGTAGCTCTTCGCCATAATTGTATACAATGAAAAAGGACAGAATTTTTGGTCTGGAAGACCTCGGTAAGATCGGGCCAAAGCAGGATTTTCGCCAGCCCCGCAAGGCTCGCGACGAAAATCACGCTGGAATTCGAGCCGCTGCCTTAAGGCGCCTCGGCCTTGATCGGCGTCAGATAGATAATCCCCGACTTCATCACGAACGACATGTGCGCGAACTTGCCGACATCGGCGAGCCCGTCGCCCTCGACCGCCACGAGATCCGCACGCTTACCCGGCGCAATCGAGCCGGTTTCACCCTGCCAGCCGATGAGGGTGGCGGCGTTGATCGTCGCGGCCTGCAGGATCTGCATCGGCGTCATTCCGCCGAACTTGATCATCAGCGGAAACTGCTGCGCGTTCTCGCCGTTCGGGTAGACGCTCGCGTCGGTGCCGAACGCCATCTTCACCCCTGCAGCAACCGCCTTTCGCAACCCCTCGTGCTTGAGATTCGACATGATCGAATCCTTGTGCAGGATTTCCTGCGACCAGCCGAGCTTGGGGCCCATCGTGCGGATGTACTCGCCATCGATCAGATCGGAGACGAGATACGTCCCGTGCTCCTTCATGAGCTTGATGCCCTCATCATCGAGCATCGATCCGTGCTCGATCGATGCGACGCCCGCGCGCACCGCGGCCTTGATCCCTTCGCTTCCGTGCGCATGCGCCGCGACGCGCGCTCCGTACTTTGCCGCCTCGGTCACCGCCGCATGAATCTCCTCCTCGCTGAACTCTTCGACGCCCGGCTTCGTCCCCGCTGTCAGCACCGCGCCCGTCGCAATCACCTTGATCACATCCGCGCCGCGATTCAGAATCTCGCGCACGCGCTGCCGGACTTCGCTCGCAGAGTTGGCGACGCCCACTCGCATGTCGGCGGGAAGTTTCACGTCGGCCGCCTGGCCGGCGATCTCGCCTCCGCCCGAGCTCACGGTGATGTACGCGCCCGCGACTGCCATGCGCGGTCCCATCACGAGCCCGTCGTTGATGTAGTCGCGAAGCGCGACGTCGAGAAACGCGCGGTACGTGCCCACGTCGCGGACGGTGGTGAAGCCCGCGAGCAGCGTACGCCGAGCGTGCACGACGCCGTCGAGCGTCTCCTGCGCGGCCGATCGCTCGAGCGGGACGAGATAGTTGGCCGAAGTCTCGCCGCCGATCAGGTGCGTGTGGCAGTCGATGAGCCCGGGCGTGACGGTGTACTTCGAAAGATCGACGACCTTCGCGCCCGCGGGGATGTGGCCCGGCGCGGCTTCGACGGAGACGATGCGTTCACCTCGTACGATGACGACGCGGTCGCGGAGCACCTTCCCCGCGTCGACGTCGACGAGCCATCCGGCGCGAACCGCCGTCACGACGGTGCTGTCCGGCGGCGCATACGGCGCCTTCATGATGTCGAGCGCCTGCGCGCCGCTCGCGCGTGCGGCGATGCTCAGTGCCGCGCACGCGGCGACGACCGCGCGAGCGAGCTGCCACGCGGTCATCATGGCGTCTTGTAGATCGCGCCCATCCTCATCACAAACGCGACATTCGTGTAGCGCGAGATGTCGGCGAGCCCATCGCCCTCCACCGCGATAATGTCCGCCGCCTTCCCCACCGCGATCGAGCCGACCTTGTCCTGCCATCCGATCAGCGTCGCGCCGTTGATCGTCGCGGCCTGCAGCGCCTGCATCGGCGTCATCCCGAACTTCACCATGTACGGGAGCTGCCGCGCGTTCAGCCCGTGCGGATACACGCCGGCATCGGTGCCGAACGCCATCTTCACTCCGGCGGCAACCGCCTTGCGGAAGCCGGCGCGCTGCGCATCCGTCGTCTCGAGATTCTTCCGCAGTATCTCGGCGGACCAGCCCTGCGCCCGCCCCTCGACGTCCGTGTAGCTCCCGTTGTAGATGTCGGCATCGAGATAGGTCCCGTGCTCCTTCATGAGACGGATCGACTCATCAGTCATGAGCGAGCCGTGCTCGATCGACGCGACCCCCGCCTTCACCGCAGCGTTGATCCCTTCCGGTCCGTGGGCGTGCGCGGCGACTCGCGCGCCGTACTTCGCCGCCTCCGTCACCGCCGCGTGGATCTCCTCCTCGCTGTACTCTTCGACGCCGGGCTTCGTCCCCGGCGCAAGCACGGCGCCGGTCGCGATGATCTTGATCAGGTCCGCGCCGCGATTGAGAATCTCGCGCACGCGCTGCCGCACCTCGTCCGCGTTGTTCGCGAC
>JBDTXL010000074.1:0-3895 GCA_040006195.1 Gemmatimonadota bacterium
GGAAGCGCGAGGATCAGCGTGACGAGCGAGTAGATCAGCGCGACCGTCAGCACCACGAGCATCGCGTAGCCGAACAGCTGGTTCAGCACGGGCTTGTGCATGTAGTGCGTAGCAACCGCGGCCATGACGAGCAGCGTCACCAGCAGCGCAACCATCCACTGTGGCAGCACGCTCAGCGATCGGGGGAGCGCGAACGGAAGCGAGGCTGCCGCCAGCGATGCGAGGGCGACGGGCCAACGCGGCTCATATTTGATCTCGTTCATCTCCTATGATAGCGTAGAGACGCACGTCTGGCGCAACAGAATTTCATCACGGAGATTGGAAGTGGACGCTCGGAAATCGACGCGAGTAATGCTCGTTGCGCTCCTCCGCGGCATCAATGTCGGCAAGGCCAAACGCGTCCCCATGGCCGACCTGCGCGCACTCTGCGAATCGCTCGGCTACCGCGACGTGAAGACGCTGCTCAACAGCGGCAATGTTGTCTTCTCCGCCCCGCGCACCGATGCCAGGGCGGCCGCGAAGATCCAGAAGGGGATCGCGGAGCAGATCGGCGTCTCCTGCCGCGTAATCGTGCTCACCCGCGACGAGCTCGACACGGTCATCGCGGAAAATCCATTCAGCGAGAGCGAGACGAATCCCTCGCGCTTCCTCGTCACCGTGCTCGCGACCGACACCGACCGCGCGCGCATCGATGCGCTCACGAAGGAGGAGTGGGGCGCCGAGCGAATCGGCGCGGGTACGCACGCGGCCTATCTCTGGTGCCCGAACGGGATTCTCGACAGCCGCATCGTCACGGCGATCGCGAAGCAGCTCGGCGACTCCGCCACGAGTCGCAACTGGGCGACGATGAAGAAGCTTCAGGTGCTCGCGAGCGCCTGAGCCGCGAGAGTTTCCGACGCGACTCGCGCGCACTCGGCCAGCACCGCCGCGCCAATGAACAGCGCGCCCTCGGCGGCGTAGTAGCCGGGCGAGTGCGCCGCGATCACGCGCCCCCCCGGCTCGCGCGCGCCGATTCGCATGAAGCATCCGGGGATACTCTCCATGTACACGGCGAAATCTTCACCGCCCATGTTCGTCGTTCCGAGCGGTACGAGCGCCGCCTCGCCCAGCACGCTGGCGGCGGCGCGGGATGCGATGGCCGCCATGCGCTCGGGATTCACGATCGGGGGCGTGCCGCCCGAGAGCGTCGTGGTGGCCGTCACACCGTATGCAGCGGCGACGGCGCTCACGAGCGCCGCGAGCTCGCGCGTGAGCAGCGTGCGCGCCGCGACCGTCGTCGCGCGTATCGTCCCCGACATCTTCGCGCGGTCGGGGATGATGTTCGATGCCGTCCCCGCGCTGATCGTGCCGACGGTGACCACGCCGGGCTGCGCGGGATCGAGACGGCGCGACACGAGCGTCTGCAGCGCGGTGACGATCGCCGCAGCAGCGACGATCGGGTCCGCTGATTCGTGCGGGCGAGCGCCGTGCGAGCCGGAGCCGAAGATCTCGATGTCGAACGTATCCGTGGACGCGGCGAGCGCTCCCGCCTGCGCCACGATCTGCCCCACCTCGAAGCGACGGTCGACGTGCCCGCCGAAGATCGCTTTCACGTTCGCGAGCGCACCGTTGGCGACGATCGCGCGCGCACCGTCGCCAACTTCCTCAGCCGGCTGGAACACGACGAGTACGTCGCCATGCGCCGGCGCGGCCGCCAGGAGCATCGCGGCGCCCACCGCCCACGACGCGTGAATGTCGTGACCGCACGCGTGCATGACGCCCGCATTCGTCGACGCGTACGAGAGTCCGGTGCTCTCGGTGATCGGGAGCGCGTCGATGTCACCTCGCAGCGCGACGACCGGCGCCGAGCGATCGCCGCCCGGAATGCGAGCGACGAGTCCCGTGCCCGCCACCCGAGCGACGTCCGTGATGCCGAACGATGCGAGCGCCGCCACGAGCTTCTCGACCGTCGCCTTCTCCTGCCACGACAGCTCGGGGTGCATGTGCAGGTCGCGCCGTAGCTCGACGAGACGCCGCGCCTCGTCGCGCGAGAAGCGGTTCGCAACTCCAGCCGGAACCGCGACGTCGTCGATCGTGATCGTCATGCTGCGATCACTTCGCGCCGATCTTTTGCGTGCGCACCGTCAAGGCATCCACACGGTCGAGGTCGACCGTGATGCCGATTCCCGGCTCATCGCGCGGCACTTTCACGATTCCATCGTCGCTCATGGTCCACTCCGGCGTCACGACATCCTGTTCCCAATAGCGCGCGCTCGGGCTGAGATCGCCCGCGATGCTGAAGCCGGGAAGCGACGCGAGGGCGACATTGTATGCGCGCCCGACTCCGCTCTCGAGCATCCCGCCGCACCACACGGGGATCTTGTTCTTCACACAGAGATCGTGGATCGCGCGCGATTGCGCAAATCCTCCCACGCGCCCCGGCTTGATGTTGATGATGCGACCGGCGCCGAGCGAGATCATGTCCTCGGCCTTCTCGACATCGGTGATCGATTCATCGAGGCAGATCGGCGTCTTGAGCACGCGCTGCAGCTGCGCGTGGCGAATGATGTCGTCGAACGCGAGCGGCTGCTCGATCATGATGAGATCGAGATCGTCGAGCTGCTTGAGGCGATCGGTGTCCGCCAGGGTGTATGCGTTGTTGGCATCCGCCATGAGCGGCGCCTTTGGATACGCGCTTCGCACCGCGCGTACGAACTCGACATCGGAGCCGGGCTGGATCTTCAGCTTGATCTTGCGATAGTGCTCGCCGATCGCTCGTCCTGCGCGCTCGACGAGCGCCTCGGGACTGGCCTGGATGCCGAGCGAGATGCCGGTCTCGATCCCCTCGCGCGTGCCGCCGAGCAGCTGCGAGAGGGAGATCTTCTCGCGCACGGCGGTGAGTCCCCACATCCCCATCTCGATCGCGGCCTTCGCCATGTTGTGGCCGCGAAAGTTCTTCTCGAGCACGGGGTCGACCCCGGATGGATGCGCGAAGTCGACGCCGAGCACGCGCGGAGCCACGTACTGGGTGATCGAGAACCAGGCGGTGTCGATCGTCTCCGACGTGTAGTTCGGCTCCTCGCCGGCCACGCACTCGCTCCACGTCTCGGCGCCATCGGCGTCGCGGAGCTGGAGCAGCATGATGCGGCGCTCGACGCAGAGCCCCGATGAGATGCGGAATGGCTCCTTGAGCGGAAGGCGGATCTCGCGGAGTTCGATCTGTTCGAGCCGGGTCATCGGGTGCCGTAGCGTGAGAGAATGTAGAAGTAGCGATCGTCGGGTACGAGGTGCGAGAAGCCCGTGATGCCGTAACCTCGCCCCATGTAATGAGTGAGCACGTGTCGCGTCGATGCTCGCAGGCGAGAGGCGGCGGCCATCCCGCGCGCGAGCACCTGCTCGATGTCGGCGGGAACCTCCACGCGAACCATGTCGGCGTCGGGAAGGTCGCTGGATGCATGCGCTGCGTCGAGATCGTTGACCGCGGGGAGATCGCGCCACGCCGGATCTTCCGCGGCCGTGCCGGCGCGGCCGTTCGCGCCGCCCTCGACGGCGAGATCCCACGCGACGATGAAGCGATCGGTGCCGATGCCGCCGTGCAGCGCGCTGTGGGTATCGGCGCCGTACATGTCGACGACGTATTCCTTCGGCCGCGCGCCGAGTCGCACGATGTTGAGATATGCATTCTTGGCGACGAGTGGATCATACGTCCAGAACATCGTCTGCACGCCGAGGGGAAGAAGGAGCTCGCGTTGATACATCTTGAGCCGGCGCCCGAGCCCCTTGTTGCGCGCGCTGGAGTGCACGGCCAGGAGATCCGACCAGTGCACGAGCTGTCCGTCGATCACGCCCATCATCCCGAACACGAAGCCGAGCAGCGCTCCGTCCGCGTCGAAGGCGCCGGCGGTGACGCCGCCGA
>JBDTXL010000075.1:0-2066 GCA_040006195.1 Gemmatimonadota bacterium
CCTTCTCGACGCGATCGATCGCCGAGCCGAGGAAGCGCTGGCCGACGCGTAGGAAATGGTCGGGATCATCGGAGGCGACGAAGCGGTGCGCGGGCGACGCGCCTCCGCCCGGCGCCGCGAGATCACGTTCGATGAGCGTGCGTCGCGTCTCCGCGGCCGTCTCGGCAGCGCTATCGATGAGCCGCACACCCGGCATCACGAGCTCGGAGAGCATCGGCACGAGCAGCGGATAGTGCGTGCATCCGAGTACGATCGTGTCCACCTCCGCCTCGGCCAGCGCCGCCAGATATTCGCGAGCGATGAGTCGCGTCGCCTCGCGATCGGTCCATCCTTCCTCGACCAGCGGCACGAAGAGCGGACAGGCGCGTGCGATCACCCGCGCATGTGGCTCGATCGCGTGGATCGCGCGCTCGTACGCGCCCGAGGCGATCGTGCCCGCCGTGCCGATCACGCCCACCACCTTCGATCGCGTCACGCGCATCGCGGCGCGCGCGCCCGGCTCGACGACACCGATGACCGGCACCGTCACATACTCGCGCAGCATCGGAAGCGCATGTGCCGTGGCGGTGTTGCACGCGACGACGATTGCCTTCACTCCCTCGCCGACGAGCCAATCCGAAATCTCGCGGCTATAGCGCTGAACGGTCTCCGGACTCTTTGGGCCGTACGGAACGCGAGCCGTGTCACCGAAATAGATGATGCGCTCATGCGGAAGCTGCCGCTCGATCTCGCGCACGACGGTGAGGCCGCCGATTCCCGAATCGAAGACGCCGACGGGCGCGCTCGTCCCGCTCAAAACGGAATCGTCGCGGTGACCATCGCCGAGTGCTCCTCCTGCCCGCCGTGCACCTGCACGCGCACATCCCACAGATGCGCCGAAACGAAGGCGTCGGCCGCGGAGAAGAGGTGGGTGAAGAAGATGAGCGCAGCCCAATCCTCGACCTGCAGCTTGCGCACGCGCACGCGGCCGGCGAGCTCCGGCGGCGCGCTGAACGTCGAGTCGTCGACGAAGGTGCTGTCGCGCGCGGCGCGGCGCGCCGTCGCGAGCTCGTGCTTCGCGAAAATCAGCATCGCGATCGATCCCGCCTCGAGCGCGAAGTACGTCGCGCCTGCGGTGCCGCGATCGAGCGACGCCTGCCCCCAGCCCGGAATGAGCAGCGAGCGAAAAAGCGCCGTTTTGGGGCGGATCGGCGGTCCCGCGAGTAAAACCGAGTCGCGGCGGTCGCTGAGTGAGTCGGCGGTGGAGCGGATGCGCGCGGGCGCGACGATCTGGCGGGTGCTGTCGGTGGGCTGCGAGATGCCGACACGTGCACTATCGGCGACCTGGGCGCGCGCCGCGGTGCCGGCCAGAAGCGCGCACGCGATCGCCGCGGCGCGCGCACGAAAGCGCACCGCGAGAATCACGCGGGGAGCTGAGCGATGAGATCGATCTCGATCAGGCCGCCGCGCGGGAGCGCCGCGACCTGGACTGTCGACCGGGCCGGACGCGCGCTGCCGAGATGCTTGCCGTAGATCTCGTTCACGGTCGGAAACTCGGAGAGGTCGACGAGATAGACGGTGCTTCGCACGACATCGCTCCACGTCGCGCCCGCCTTTGCGAGCACTTCGCGGAGGTTCTCGAGCACGCGCGTGGTCTGCTCGACGATACCGCCGTCGACGATCTTGCCACTCTTCGGGTCGAGCGCGATCTGCCCTGCGGTGAAGAGAAAGCCACCAGCGACGATTCCCTGGGAGTAGGGACCTATCGCGGCAGGAGCGGTCTCGGTCTCGATGCGGTAGTGCGCCACACGTCCCCCTTGCTGTAGTAGAAAACCCGGTGCCGGCCCGACGGGTTAAAAAAGTCCCAGGATCGTGCCGTCCTTGCTGATACTCATCTTCTCGGCGGACGGCTCCTTCGGCAGTCCGGGCATCGTCATGATGTCGCCCGCCTGGGCCACGACGAAGCCGGCGCCCGCGAGCGGATAGACCTCGTTGACGTTGATGCGGAAGCCGGTCGGCCGCCCCATCTTCGTCGCATCGTCGGTGACGGAGTATTGCGTCTTCGCCATGCACACCGGAGTTTCGCC
>JBDTXL010000076.1:0-3174 GCA_040006195.1 Gemmatimonadota bacterium
GGCTGCCCGCGCCGCAGAAGGGGAAGGTGCTCATCTGTCTCTTCCAGCGCGGCGCCGCTGATGCGCTCAACATCGTGGTGCCGCATGGCGACGCGAGCTACTACGCGCTGCGCCCGAACATCGCGATCGCGCGCCCCGGCGCGGCGGATGGCGCGATCGATCTCGACGGTTACTTCGGACTGCATCCATCGTTGGCGCCGCTCAAACCGCTCTGGGATCGCGGGATGCTCGCGCCGGTGCATGCGGTCGGAAGCCCGAGCAGCACGCGCTCGCACTTCGACGCGCAGGACTACATGGAGAGCGGCACTCCAGATGTGAAAGGCACGCCGGATGGATGGCTCAATCGCTTTCTGGCAACGAAGGGCACGTGCGACGAGTGCAGGATGCCCGCGTCGCCATTCCGTGCGGTCGCCTTCGCGCAGCAGACGCCGCGCATCATGGAAGGTCCCGCGCCGACGATCGCGATGTCGAGTCTCGACGATTTCACGATTCGCGCGACCGGATCCGATGTGGAGCGGCTCGAGGCGCTCTACCGCACGGGCTCTGCGGATCTCATCCACGGCGCCGGCGCGGAGACCTTCGATGCGGTGAAGATGCTGAAGGCGGCGAATCCGCAGCGATATGCGGCCGAGCATGATGCGGTATATCCGAAGTCTCCCTTTGGGCAGAGTCTCAGGCAGATCGCGCAGCTCGTGAAGGCGAATGTCGGGCTCGAGATCGCGTTCGCTGATGTTGGCGGATGGGACACGCACGTCAATCAGGGAGGCGCGACCGGGCAGCTCGCGAACCGGCTGGGGGATTTCGCGCAGGCAATCGCGGCGCTCGTGACGGATCTCGGCGACCGGATGGACGACGTCGTCATCATGACGATGTCGGAGTTCGGGCGGATGGCGAAGCAGAACGGGAATGGCGGAACCGATCACGGACACGCGGGCGCGCTGTTCGTGATCGGCGGACATGTGCAGGGGCACAAGGTACACGGAAAGTGGCCCGGGCTCGCGCCGGAGCAGCTCAACGAAGGGCGCGACCTCGCGCTGACGACGGATTTCCGAGCCGTGTTCTCGGAAGTCGTGCGCAAGCATCTCGGAGCTACGCGCACGGATGCACTCTTCCCGGGATTCACGGGCACGACCGCGGTGGGTGTGGTGTAAATTTTTGTCTATGGTGCGGAGGTATCGGCGCAGCCACGTCGATCGTCTCCGGCATACCTGCACTAGCGAGCCGGGATGATTATTCTTCCGGCCCACCCCGCCCCGTTACAAGGACATCAATGTTTCGCGCCTCACGCTTCGCGGCCTCGCTACTCCTGGCATGTCTCGCCTGCCAAGGGTCCTCAGGCAGTGCGACCGTCAGCACAAGTGCGCAGGGCGACGTTGCGCGCACGAGTAGCATCGCCGTGAAGAGCGAGAAGACGGATGGGCGGGTGCCGAACGAGCTCGGACGCATCCCGATTCTCGAGTACCATCTCCTCGGCGACAGCGACAGCCGCTGGCATGTCGAGCGCAATCACTTTCGGCGCGACCTCGAGCGGTTGTACGCGGGCGGCTACCGCCCGGTGACGGTTGCGGAGATGATCGACAGAAAGATCGATCTGCCCGCAGGGATGTCGCCGGTCGTCTTCACCTTCGACGATGCGGGTCCTTCGCAGTTCAGCTACATCGAGCACGACGGAAAGCTCGACATCGATCCGAACAGCGCCGTCGGAATCTGGCTCGCCTTTCACAAGGAGCATCCCGACTGGCGGAACAAGGCGACGTTCTGCGTGCTGTCGGGGGGCGCGGCAGGCCACGCGTTCTTCGGCGAGAAGGGGATCGACGGGCAGAAGTCGGAGTGGCGCTTCCGAAAGATCAAGTATCTCGCCGAACAGGGCTTCGAGCTGTGCGGGCACACGCTCTGGCATGCGAACCTCGGGAAGTACAGCGATGCGGTCGTGCAGGAGCAGATCGCGCGTGGAACGCTGGCGATCGATTCGGCGGTGCCGGGCTATCGCGTTCGCACGTTCGCGCTGCCGCTTGGCGTGTGGCCGAAGAACCGCGCGCTCGCGGCTGCGGGTGAGTGGAAGGATCCCCGCGGCGGGCATATCGCGCGTTACGACTTCGACGCGGTGCTCGAGGTCGCGGGTGGACCGGCGCGGAGTCCATACGATCCCGCGTTCGATGCGAAGCGGCTGCCGCGCGTGGAGGTATTCGCGAACCAGCTCGAGCAGATGCTCGACAGACTGGATCGGAGTGGAGCGCGCTACGTGAGCGACGGAGATCCGCATACTGTGGCGCGTCCGGTGGGATCCGCCGTCGCCTTGGGCCGCGCCGCTCACTGACGCTCGGCCGTTGGCGCACATCATATAGTGGGTGCGCGGACGTGCAGAAATAACTGGTGGGGAATTAAAGCTGAAAACATACAAATGCTGTCTTACAATTTGACAGTGGCTAAATATTGCCGCCCTGATTTTAGCGAGGACAAAAGATTGTCCGAAAATGTCATGCGAAAGTCCTAAAATCGTGCTTGTCGCTTCCGATACTGACTTGCAAGTTGATCGCTCGCCCAAGGCGAAAAGACCGACACGGAGGAGTGAATGAGTAGTATCGCGCGACCGTTGGCCCACATGCCGTACTTCGAAAAGCTGGCCGAGCTTGCCAATGACACCCCCGAGTGGCGCAGTGTGAGCGCCGCCTTGGTGATGTTGAGGCTGTTCGACAGCTGGATGACGACAGGGGCTGAGGCGGTCCTCGACGACGCGCCCGGACTGAGTGCGGTGCGGGATCAGATCGCGGTCATGGACATTCACGATACGACCCGAGGGCTGCTGTCGAGCATCGTCGAGTCGATGGTGATCGCCGAGCAGCCGCGGATCGTGACGGTGGCGCCACGACTGATGGCTTATGCGCGAGCGTTACAGCACGGCGCGAAATGGCAGCTGGCGGCGGACACTTATCGCACCGTGCTGTCGTACGCGAAGCCGATCAGCGATGCGGAGACGGTGATCCAGGCGAACATGCAGCTGGGGCGCTGTCTTCGGGTGCTGGCCGAATGGGATGAGTCGCTGACGTGCTTCGCCGCGGCGTCGCAGGTTGCGACGATGACCGACGACGTAATGAGCATCCTGCGCGCACGAATCCAGGAAGCGAACATCTCCATCGATCGCGGTAACCTGCCGCACGCGGAAGCGCTGCTGGA
>JBDTXL010000077.1:0-2972 GCA_040006195.1 Gemmatimonadota bacterium
CTGATGCACGACATCGGCAAGGCGCGCGTGCCGCTCGACATTCTGAACAAGCCGAGCGGGCTGTCGGAGGAGGAGTGGCGAGCGATCTGCGGACATCCGTGGATGGGCGTACTGCAGCTCTTCGCGATGCGCGGGCAGAACGACGTGCCGTATCGCGCCATGATCGTCGCCTTCGAGCATCACAAGAAGACGGATCTCTCGGGATATCCGAAGCACGTACGTCCGCGCGTGATGAGCATCTACAGCAAGGTCGTCGCAGTCGCGGATGCGTTCGACGCCGCGACGTCGCGGCGCGCGTACCAGAACACGCCGCTCTCACCCGCCGATGTGCTGCAGGAGATGCGCATCAACCCGCATCGCGGCATGGACCAGGTGCTCGTGAAGGCATTCATGAGTCTCGTCGGCCACTATCCGGTCGGCACGCTGGTGGTGCTCGATACCTTCGAAATGGCGATCGTGCACGCGGTGAATTCATCGCCGGATGCGATCGCGCGTCCGATCGTGCGCCTCATCAGCGACGAGCGGGGTAACTTGCTCTTCCCTGGCACGCTCGTGGATCTGAATCAGGCGAACGAGGCCGGCGGCTATGCTCGAACCATCATCAAGGTCGCCGACCCCGAACGGTATGCCATCCGCATCAGCGACTACTTCGTCTAACCCGATCGCCCGACGCTTCGCCGCGCTCAAGCAGCGCGACGCGAAGGCGCTCGTCGTCTACATCACCGCAGGACATCCGGATCGCACACGCTCGCTCGAGCTGCTGCGCGGGCTCGCGGATGCCGGAGCAGACGTCATCGAGCTGGGCGTTCCATTCTCGGATCCGCTCGCGGATGGCCCGGTGATCCAGGCGAGCTCGCAGCGCGCGCTGGACCAGGGGATGACCTTCGACGGTGTGCTCACGCTCGCGTCCGAAGCGGCGGTGAGCGTACCGATCGTGCTCTTCTCCTATCTGAATCCGATCGTGGCTGCGGGACCAACAGCACTCGCGCGCGCGGCGGCCGCGGGAATCGACGGCCTACTCGTCACCGATCTTCCAGTGGGCGGCGATTCGGAGCTGGAGCGCGAGATCGGCGAGTCGCCTCTCGCCTTCATTCGCCTCGTCGCGCCGACGACGCCCGCGC
Source organism: Gemmatimonadota bacterium (assembly GCA_040006195.1). Classification (GTDB taxonomy): domain Bacteria; phylum Gemmatimonadota; class Gemmatimonadetes; order Gemmatimonadales; family Gemmatimonadaceae; genus FEN-1250. Next base: position 1,122 of record JBDTXL010000077.1, read on the forward strand.
TTCGCATGGCCGAAATCGCGAAGCACGGCAGCGGCTTCGTCTACCTCATCAGCCGCCTCGGCGTCACCGGCATGCAGAGCGAGATCGCGGGCGGCCTCGCCGAGACGATCGACCGACTGCGCAGTGTGACGTCGCTTCCGGTGTGCGTGGGCTTCGGCATCAACGGCCCCGAGCAGGCGGCATCGGTGGCGCGGATGGCCGATGGTGTGATCGTCGGCAGCGCGGTGGTGCGCGCGGCGGAGACAAGCGTCGACGAGGCGGTGAAGCTGGTGCGCGCGATGCGGAAGGCGATCGACGAGCGCTAGCGCCGCGCCGGAGCACGAGGACCGCCGGCTACGTGTCCCGCAGGCGCCGCTCCACCCGCTCGTCCGGCGCGACGAACACCGTTTCCGATCGCTGCACCAGCACGAGTCCAGGCGCGCCGCCCTTCGCCTTTCGCACGTATTTGCGCCGGGTCCAGTCTACAGGCACGAGCGAGGAGCCACGGGACTTGCTGTGCCACGCCGCGAGCACCGCCGCCTCCTCGAGATCGCGGGACGGAGGCGGCTCATCGCGAGACCATCTGAGCACGACGTGCGCACCGGCCGCGTCGCGAGCGTGTAGCCACACATCCTTCGGCGACGATTCGTGGAAGGTCAGCGTGTCGTTCGACTGCGCGCCGCGCCCCACCCATATCTCGAGACCGCCACTCGAGCGATACGTGCGAAAGGGGCGAGATTCTCGAATCTCGGCCTGCCTCGCCAGCTGCGTCGTCGGCGGCGGCGCATGGGCCGGCGCGAGCGCGAACGCCGCGATGCGTCCCGGAAGCGAGACGAGCGCGCGCTCCATCGAGCGCACGGCATCGTAGAGCCGCTCCGATACTTGCACCGCGCTCTCGCCCTCCTCGTGCGCGACGTCGGCGTCCGTGTCGTCCGTCAGACGAATCGTCTTCGGCGCCGGGACGTCGCCGAGCGACATGAGCGCGTCGGCGATGAGCCGGACCCGCGGCGCATCGGCCGCCCGCGCAAGCTCGCGCCGCATCCGCTCGAGCGCGCGATCGCGCCGCGCATCGGGCCGCGTCTCCGCGCGCCCGCCCTCACTCGCGCGCGCTGGAGCCGCCCCACTCGCGATCAGCGAATCCGCTGCCGTCGCACCGTCGCAGAACGGCAGAGCGACCAGCGCTCCGCCGCACCACGACGGTCGCGCCGCCCTGAGCGCGCAGATCTCCCGATAGCGATGCGCCGCCAGCTCCGGATTCGATACCAGCCATCGCGCCACGAGCGCGCTCACCCATCTCCCCTTCATCAGCGCGCCGACATCGCCCGCGATCGCCGCCAGACGCACCACGTCGTCGCTCAGAACGGCTCGCGGCACCGACAGCGGTGGCAAGGCACCGCCAATGCGGGCAAATACCCTCCCGCTCTCGTGCGCAATCGCCGCCCGCGCCTGCGGCAGGAGGCTCACTTCGAGCACCGCACGCTTGTTCACGGAGCCCTTGAACTTCCCCTCTCGCGAGAGCGCAATCATCAGTCTCCTGTCATCGTCACGTGCGCCAACCGACTCGATCGTCCATCCGGCCAGCGGCCCGCCACCCTCCGCATCCGCCAACTCGCGCACCGCAACGTCGGGCACAGACAGGTCGATCTCGACGGCCTTCCCCTGGAGCACGCCGATCACCACCCGCCGCGAGTCACGATCGAGCTGTCCGGCCCGGATGATGCCACCTTTCCAACGCGAGTCGAGCTCGCGCGCGAGATGGAAGACCGTCAGCGAATCCATGCAACCGTAGTGTTTGACACGCGCGCAGTCTGCCCGTAAATTCTTTCCCTGTCAACACATGCATCATCTTGCCTACATCGCCCTCGGCTCCAA
>JBDTXL010000078.1:0-4245 GCA_040006195.1 Gemmatimonadota bacterium
GCCTTCATCGCCATCGTGACGCTGCTGATCTTCGTTATTCCCGTGTTCGAAAACATGTTCGCGTCCGTGAATCTGGCGCTGCCGCTGCCGACACGAATCGTGATCATGCTGTCGAGCTTCCTGAAGCACTACTGGTGGGCGGTCGGCCTCGGCGGGTGGTTCACCGTCGTGTCGCTCAAGAAGTACTACAAGACGTCGAACGGCCAGCTCAACATCGACAAGATCCTGCTCAAGGTGCCGGTGCTCGGCGACATGCTCCGCAAGTCGGCCGTCTCGCGCTTCACGCGTACGCTGGGCACACTTATCTCCTCTGGCGTGTCGATTCTGGATGGTCTCGAGATCACGGCGAAGACGGCCGGTAATCGAGTGATTCACGATGCGATCATGGAGTCGCGCTCGAGCATCGCGGGTGGTGACACGATCTCGGCCCCGCTCGCGAAGTCGAACGTGTTCCCGCCGATGGTCATCTCGATGATCGCGGTCGGTGAACAAACGGGTGGTCTGGACGAAATGCTCACGAAGATCGCGGACTTCTATGATACCGAGGTCGATACGGCAGTCTCCGGACTCCTGAGCTTGATGGAGCCGGTCATGATCGTGTTCCTGGGTGTGATCGTCGGAGGAATGGTGGTGGCCATGTATCTGCCGATCTTCGACATGATCAACGCGGTGCAGTAAGGGGCGATGTGCTCCCGATCTGTCAGCCGATGATGAATTGAATCAGGCCCCGGGCGATGTTCTGCTCGGGGCTTGATCTTTTTACATGTGCGCCGAATGCCGCACGAGAGTTCGCCGCTCTCCCGGCGAGGACGAGCCGACGCATCGCGCCCGACGTCGGCATCCTGATCCGACCCGCAGCGCCGGAGAAAATTTATCTGTCGTTAAGTGTGCGCACGATCGCGGCGACGCCAGTCGTGGTCACGTCCGATCGTGAGCTCGTTGGTGCATATATTGCGCACCACGCTCCGGTCAATCCCCCGCATCGCTCAACGCAATCCTGGCGTGAACGTCGAGTGATGTCATCCGCTCGTACTCGCTCATACTCCTCGATTCCTTGCAGTTGCGCTTCCTCGCAGCATTCTCGGCCGTTGCACTCTCGAGCTTCGCATCCGACGCAGCAGTGCGCGTCGCGCTCGCCGCGCCGGCGCAGCCGCGCGCCTCGACTCACGTCGACGTCGCACGGCTGTATGACCGGTCGCATCGCGGCCGCGGCCATGCACCAGAGACTGGCGAAGAAATCTTCCGTGCCACCTGTGCAGGCTGTCACGCCGCCGATGGCAAGGGAGCACCAAAGAGCACCGTGGCGTTTGCCGTCCCCGTTCCCGACTTCACCGACTGCAAGGCAACGACCCCCGAGTCGACGGTTGATTACACGGCAGTCATTCGCGACGGCGGTTCGGTGCGCGGCTTCAGTCGCATCATGCCGGCATTTCGCGACCTGCTCACGCCCGAACAGATCCACCGTGTCGTCACGTATATGCGCACGCTCTGCCCCGAGCCTTCATGGCCGCGCGGCGAGCTCAACGTCTCGCTCGCGCTGGTCACCGAGAAAGCATTTCCAGAAGATGAGGTCGTGCTTAGCAGCACGGTCTCCACACGAGGACCCGCCTCGATCGAAAACCATTTCATCCTCGAGAAGCGCTTCGGGAAACGCGCGCAGCTCGAGGTCGACGTGCCGTACGGCTTCGTCGAGCGACCCGGGAAATCCTGGGTCGGCGGGCTCGGCGACGCGTCGATCGCCGCCAAGCGCGTGCTCTACTCCTCCAGCGGCACGAGCGGAACGATCCTGAGTGGATTGGCAGGCGTCGTGCTGCCCACCGCAGACGCGCGAGCGGGACTCGGCACCGGCACGACATCGTTCGAGGCAATCGTGCTCGGCGCGAAGCTCCTTCCAGCGCGGAGCTTTTTCCAGTTTGAGGGCGGCGTGAACCTCCCAACCGATGTGTCGAGCGCGCCACGATCTGCGTTCTGGAGCGGTGCGCTCGGCAAGACCGTAGCCTTCAGCTCGATCACACGCATCTGGTCACCCGCGATCGAGGTCGCGGGCTCGCGTGATCTGGTGCGCGGCGCACCGGTCGACTGGAGCGTGGTGCCGCAGTTTCAGCTCTCGCTCAGCGCCCTGCAGCATGTGCGAGCTGGCTTCGGCGTGAACATTCCGATCACGCAGCGAAAGGCGCGCGACTCGCAAATCATGGCCTACCTTCTGTGGGATACGGCCGACGGTCCACTACTTCAAGGCTGGAAAGGGCGGTGCACTGGATGCGAGCACTGAGAGTCCTTAGCATCGCCGCCGCGTGCATCTCGACGACAGCGGTTCTCGTAGCGGCGGCCGGCTACGGCACCGCGACGCGAGGCAGCGCCCCGCCCGGTCCTGCGCACTTCCTCACGGCCGATCGGTGCATCGCGTGTCACAGCAGCCTTTCGACACCATCAGGGAAGGATGCGTCGATCGGCTTCGACTGGCGCGCGTCGATCATGGCCAACGCGTCACGCGATCCGTACTGGCAGGGGTCGATCCGCCGCGAGGTGCTCGATCATCCGGCAAGCCGAGCGGCGATCGAGGACGAGTGTTCGACCTGCCACATGCCGATGCAGCGCTACGCGGTGCACGCGGCCGGCGGCCAGGGCAAGGTGTTCGCCCGCTTTCCCACACTGGGGGGAACGGATCCGCTCGACAGCCTCTCCGCCGACGGCGTGTCCTGCACCATGTGTCATCAGATTCAGAAGGACCGCTTCGGAGAGCGCTCCAGCTTCAACGGCGGCTTCGCGGTCGATACGACGACGCGCGTCAGCAAGCGGCCGATCTTTGGTCCGTACGAAGTGGATCGTGGACACACGACAGTCATGCACTCCTCCAGCGGCTTCGTTCCGACACAGGGTGCCCACATTCGCGAGTCCGAACTATGCGCGACCTGCCATACGCTCTACACGAAGTCGCTCGATGCGGCCGGCCAGGAAATCGGCGAGCTGCCGGAGCAAATGCCGTATCTCGAGTGGAAGCACAGCGCCTACAGCGCGGAGCAGAGCTGTCAGTCCTGTCACATGCCGCGCGTCGTCGCGGAGGGTGACAGCGTTCCGATTACTGCGGTCGAGGGACAGCCGCGCGCAGATGTGCGACGACACTGGTTCCCCGGCGGAAATTTTCTCATGCTGGGTATGTTGAACCGCTACCGCGGCGAGCTCGCCGTCGAGGCGCTCCCGGCGGAGCTCGATGCCGCAGCCCTCGAGACGCGACAGCTTCTCGCGCGGGCTGCGCGATTGCAGGTGATTGCGGGCCCGGCCGAGGCGGGGCGTGTCGTGCTGGATGTGCTGGTGACCAACTTGAACGGACACAAGCTTCCATCGGCCTATCCGTCCCGCCGCGCCTGGCTGCATGTCACGGTACGCGATCGGTCGGGCGCAGCCGTGTTCGAGTCGGGCGCGATGACATCGGCGGGCCGAATCGTCGGGAACGACAACGACGACGATCGCACCAAATACGAGCCGCACTATCGCGAGATCACGCGCCCCGATCAGGTGCAGATCTACGAGTCGATTCTGCAGGACCAGCACGGCGCCGTAACCACCGGACTGCTCTCGGCCGTCGCCTATGTGAAGGACAACCGCCTCCTCCCGCGCGGCTTCGACAAGGCGACCGCGGGCCGCGACATAGCGGTGCGGGGCGATGCTGCAAGCGACCCGTCGTTCGTGGGCGGCTCGCACCATACTCGCTACGGCATCGACGTCGCTCGGAGTCGAGGCCCCTTCCAGATCGGCGCAGAGCTCTGGTATCAGCCCATCGGTTATCGCTGGGCGCACAACCTCAGCCAGCAGCCGTCTCCGGAGACGAACCGGTTTGTCGACTACTACGAGTCGATGGCCGGCGCCTCTGGGATCGTGCTTGCACGAGACAGTGTGACTGTGCGCTGAGCGTGCGGGGACACAGCAGGGCGCCGAGCGGGAAGGCGAATCGGAAAGGGTAAATTAGCGGCGGCCTCGCCGACACATACTATTCATTCCTTTCATCACCCAACCACATGGACCGGAGGTTCAGTTGAAGCGAGTCACTGGCATTGGCGGCATCTTTTTCAAGGCGAATGATGCGCCCGCGATGCACGCCTGGTACAAGCAGCATCTCGGCATCGATGTCCAGTCGTGGGGCGGTGCTTCCTTCGACTGGGCGGACTCCGATGGCAAGCCCACCGGTGGAACGACCGCCTGGTTGGTTGCTCCGGAGAAAAGCGACCAGTTTGCTCCGAGCAAAGC
>JBDTXL010000079.1:0-6963 GCA_040006195.1 Gemmatimonadota bacterium
AGTACACCACGCCGCCGCCCTCCGAGCGCTCCATCTCGCCCAGCACTTCGTACTCACCTTCGGCGGCGCCTTGCACGGCCTTGAGCAGCTCCTCGCGCGACGCCTCACCTGAGCGCGTGCCCGACAGATCCTTGCCGCAATGGCTACAGAAACGACCCCAGCCGACGAGATCGGCCTTGCACGATGGGCACTTGTTCCCCATGGCCGGGACGGATGCATCGAGCTCACGAACGACGCTGAGCTCGAACTCTGCGCCATCGGGGCGGAGCTTCAGCGCAACGAGCTTCTCGGAGGCGCGCTCGCGCGAGAGGTACACGACGCTACCGCGCTCACCGCGACCCATCTCCCCCAATATTTCATACTCCGCGGCGGCAGCTTCCTTCACCGCGCGCAGCAACTCGTCGTCACCACCCTGGCCACCCGGCGATCCAGTCAGCCGCGTAGACCCGGTCTGTCGCTCCATAGCTTCTCCGGCAGATAAGTCCGTAGGGAATCTACAGCTACAGTAAGATGCCGGGATGCGTTATGAAAGGTTTGCGACGCACGAAGTTAGGCCGGCGACTTATACGTCTTGGGCTTGAATGTCGGCGGCTTCTGCTGAATCGTGCTCCCCACCGAGTCGGCGCGATGACGTGCGCTGTCGTCGATCATGTTGGTGATCGCGTCGACCTTGATAGAGGCCGGAAGCGACGGTGAGGCATCGGACTCCGCGTCCGGCGCGGCGGCGGCGGGCTTCGCGGCAGCGTGCGTCGCATTCTTCGCCTGCGGCGGCGGACCCTCGTCTTGCGACGCGACCCTGGCCGGATCCGTCGGGACGAATGCCGGCTTCACGACTGCGGCCTCGGCCTTCATGACGGTCGGCTCGGGCTTGCTCGGCGCAGCCTCGGGCTTCGATACGGGAACGATCGAGGTCGTGACGCCGGGCTTCACGACGCTGGCCGGCGGTCCCGGAGGTGCCGAGTCGTGTTTGATCGCGAGCGTATCCGTCGGCGCAGCGACGATCGGCTTCGCCTTCGCGACGGGAGCGGCGACGACCGGCGCCGATGTGGTCTCGTAGCGCGACAGGAAGTACCAGCCGCCTCCCGCGATGGCACCAATTACGATGAGCCCCGTGATGATCTTGAGCCACGGGCGTCGCGGCTCTATGGGCCAGTCGAGGCTGATCTCCGGGCGCGGCTCGGAAATGCGATGCGTGGTAGGCGGCGGTGGCGGGTCCTGCACGATCGCGTTCCGACCGGAAGGCGTCTCCGCCACCAGTCGCGCGAACGAGTTCGTGAATGGACTCTGTACATGTGCGTCGGGCGCGAGCGACTGCTCGATCTCGATCGTAGCGCTGGCGGCGGGAGGGGCGACGTTGTAGCGCGACTGCTGCGGCGCTTCGGTGAGCGGATGGAACGCGAGCGGCGACTCCGCCGCGTGCGGGGCGGTGGTGCCGTGCGCGCCATTTCCACTTCCGTTGCCGTTACGAAGCGGGATGGCGACGGTGGAGTGCGAGCCGCTGTTGCCCGGTACGGAGGGCGGCCGCACGCGATCGAACGTCGGCGCCTCGGTGACCTCGATGAACGGCAGCGATGACGTACGCGTCGTTCGCGCAGGCGGCGGCGAGATGACGAATTCCGGCGGCGGCGCGATGACGGGCGGGCGGGCGGCGACCGGCGGCTGCGCAACCGGAGGCGCGACGGGCGGCTTCGAAGCGGGCGGAGGCGGCTGCTCTGCGATCGGCTGCAATGCGGGAGCGAGCGTAGCACGCCGCGCCTCGATCGTCGCGCGTGCTGAGGCGACTGCCGGATGACCGCCACCCATCGCGCCTTCGCGCACCTGGAGCGCGCGCTCCCGATTGGCGATCTCGAGATCGATGCGACCGCGCGCGCCGTTGATTTCGGCCAGCGTCTCGAGCGCGGTCGCGACCGCGAGATCGTTGGGCAGCTGCAGCTTCTCGCGGATCTCAAGCGCTCGGCGCGCGAACGCCTCGCCGCCATCGAAGTCCTGCTGGTGCAGACGCACCTTGGCGAGGCTCGTGAGAATCGCCGCGATCTCTGGATGGCTGGCGCCGAGTGCCTGCTCCTTGAGCGAGAGAAGCCGGGCGAGGAGCGGGCCTGCCGATGCGTACTCGTTCTGCCGGAAGTAGAGGCGCGCGAGATTGTTCAGCGTGACGGCGACATCGGGATGGGACTCGCCGAGGTGCTGCTCGCTGATGCCGAGCGCGCGCTGGAAGAGCGGTTCCGCCTGATCCAGCTCACCGCGAGCGTAATGCAGCGCCGCGAGGTTGTTGATGTTCTGAACGAGACCGAAATGTTCGGGGCCAAGCACGCGCTCGCGGATGGCGAGCGCGCGATGGAAGAGCGCCTCCGCCTGGGCAAAATCCTTCTGCTTGTACTTGAGCTGACCCAGGTTGCTGAGACTTGAGGCGAGGCGCACGTTGTCGGCGCCGAGCTGAGTCGCTTCGCGAATGGCCGCGAGAAACGACTGCTCCGCTCGTGCAAAGTCGCCGTCGGTGAACGACAGGCGACCAGCTTCGTTCTGCTGTTCCCAGCGCGTTTCGATCGTGTCGTTCATTCACCCCTCCCACCGATAAGACGCGGAGGGGCGGCTGCTGTAACCGGATGAGCACGGCAGGATCTGCGCGACGAAAGGAGGCGGGAATTGCTCAACTTGCGGTTTTTGTTCGGTGGCGTATGTTTACCGCGAAATCCCTACCCGCGAGATCGAATCATGTGCGAGAAATCAGAGTTCTCAGCTCCCGGCTTTCCTGTTCTCAGGCATTTGACGCCCGTGCTCGTCGTCGGCAGCGTCGTCGACTGTCTCCCCTTCTGGATCGACAAGCTGGGCTTCGAGATGACGGCCAGTGTTCCTGGGCAGGGAGATTCGCTCGTCTTCGCGATTTTGAAGCGCGGCGATGTCGAAGTCATGTACCAGAGCAGAGAAAGCGTGCTCGCGGACGGGACGATGACCGAGGCGGATGCGGCTGGACACTCGGTGGCGCTTTTCTTCGAGGTCGAGTCGATCGACGACGTCGAGCGCGCGATCCGCGGAGCGCCTCTCGTGAAGGCGCGGCACCAGACCTTTTACGGCACCACCGAGATCTACGTGAAGGAGCCGGGTGGAAACACCGTCGGCTTCTCGCAGTCTGCGTAGCCATCAGGGACGGTAGCTCACCGAGACGTAGGCTTGCGCGTGGTGTTTCGCGGGCCCCGTGAGCGAGTACCCGAGTCCACCAAGCAGGTTGGCGCCGGGGACGCGCACGATCCAGATCCCGTCGGTGCGCCAGCTCCCCTCAAGCCCGACCACCTGGCTCCAGGCGCCGATTCGATCGTTCGCGCTGCCGAGCCAGTAGTACGGACGCCAGATGGAACCAGGGAGCGATACACGCGCCGTCGCGATGCGTGAGCCCGTCGCGACGCCGATCGGAAGCACGGGCATCGATACACGCTGCGCGAGAAGGGCGTTGTCGACGAGCGCCGGAGCGAGACCGCCAAGCGCGAAGCGCTCGAACTGTGGTGCTGACGTCGAGACCGCGCCGAAGAGTCCATCGATTGCGATCTCGTGCCCCATGCCGTGCACCGATGCCGCGCCGGTGAGCACCGCGCGCTGCCAGCGGTGATCGCCGAGGGCTCCCACCGTTCCGGTCAGCGCCGCGCGCTCGGAGATCCGCCAGTCGCGCGGTGTCTGGAGCGCGCCTCCGCCGAGTGTGATCTGCGCGAGCGCGCGGCGCACGGCCGGTAGCCGCGTCGGATCCACCGTGCCGTACGACGCGAGCGCGCGCAGCGAGATGTCGCTCGATTGTCTGTCGTCGTCGAACTCGGACCACGCCGACACGCCGCGATAGCGCGAGTCGATCACCGACGGCGCCGCGAAGTCATGCTGGCGCGACGGCTGGTTTTCGAGGGCGAACGCCTCGAGGCCGAAGAGCGGGCGGCTTCCGCGAAAGACAGCGCCGATCGAGGCGCCGGTCCAGCTCGCACGATCACCCCACTGGCCCTGAACGAGCCATGTGAGCTTCCCCACGGGATCGGTTCCCGTGTAGGCGATGCCGGCACTCTTTCCTTCGCGCGCCCAGCTGCCGGAGACGAGCAGCCGCTCTGCGCGAGGGCCGAGTCGGTAGGCGCGATCGCTGGGCAGCGGCACCACGGCGAGCGAGTCGAGCGTCGCAGTCGCCGGCTCTTCGAGCACCCACGGGTAATTCGCGCGCATCCTGTCGCTGTGTGGCAGCGAAGAGTTGAACCGCACACGAGCGAGATCGAGTCCGTGCGCGTGCAGGCGAAGGAAATAGACCCACCCGTTCTCGGTCGCTTCCGGATCGAGCGCTGCGCCGCTCACGCTGGTGAGCGCGGAGATCGCACCCGTCGCGCGATCGACGCGCGCGATGTTGGGGACACCTCCAAGCTCGCTCGCAAACACGACTTCGGAGCCGCTGCGCGCGAACGATGGCGCGTAGGCGTTTGCGCTTCCCTTCGCGTCGCCGAGCACGGTTGCCTCGCCACCCGCCGCGGGCATCGTCGCAACGTGCCATCCGTCCTCGCGCTGCAGTGCGAACGCGATCGCACGACCATCCCGCGAGAAGCGCGGGCGGTTGTAGAGATGCGCGCGGTCGCCCGCGGCGAGCGTCGTGATCGCGCCGGTTGCGAGCTCGACGCGCACGAGATCGCAGTAGCCCCCAACGCAGCGATCGGCGACCGCCGTGAGCCCGTCGGGCGAAACGTCGGCGTGTCGGATGCCGGCTCCGCTCGTGACGCGCCGCACTGCGCCCGTGCGCCAGTTCCACACGAAGAGATCGCGGCGAAATACACCATCACCGCGCGCCGCGAGCGCCGTCACCAGGATGCGCTTTCCATCCGCGAAGAAGCGCGGCTCCGCAAACGACATTCCGCCGCGAGGGTCGAGTCGCACAACCACCTCGAGCGCGGGCGGGCGCGACTCGATGGCGGGCACGTCCTCGGGGTCGAGCGCGCGCGCACGTGCCGCGCGCGCCCGCGCGGCGCTGTCGGGCGCATGCCGATTGAGACTGAGCACGACCACTCGTGGCGCGTGCTCCGGATCCGAGAGCACGAGCGCGACGAGCGAGTCATCGCGGGACAGTGCGGGCGCACCCGTCGCCCAGTGCAATCGCTGCACGAGCTCGCCCTCTCCTTCAATGGGCAGCGTATCGCCGTGCAACGCGAGCAGCGCGCGCCGCGGCTCGTCATCGTGTGAATCGCGACGATCGCGCGCATCCAGCGCATCGTGCGTGAGCTCTGCTGTGAATCTTCCGTAGAGCTCATCGGGCGAGGCGCCGTAAACGCCCGCGAACGCGTCGCCGAACGAGCGCGGTACGCGCGCCGACATGCGCCGCCAGAGATGCACGACACTCGAGTCGCCGTTACGCGCGGCGAGCCATTCGAGAAACGCCGACCCCGCGAGGTAGGCCATGTCGCCGCCCTCGAAGCGCGGCGAGCCATCGAGCGTGGAGTAGGTCGGCAGCTGCCCCTCGATGGCCCATTCCCTGAGCACCGCCGGACGCCACGCGCCGTTCGGGCGCCCGATCCCGCGCACGATCCGTCCCTCCACGAAAGTCGCGTATCCCTCGGTCACCCAGCGCGGCGCGTGCACCGCGACCGGGCCGAACTTCACCGGCAGCAGGCTCGTGAGCCTCCGTACGCCGGGATTTCGGGACTCGCGCGTGAGGTGCGCAATGTGCGCGAACTCGTGAATGGACAGCTGGTCACCCCACGAGCCGTTTCCGATCGGCCACGTAGGATCCGGTGGCGTTGGCCAGAGAAAGATCAGTGGATGATCCAGCAGCGGAAGCGCGAAGCCATTCGACACGTTGTTCGGATCTTCGACGATCACCGTCACGCGCTCGCGTGGCGAACTTCCCACGAGCGCAACCACCGCGTCGTGGGCGGCATCGATGCGCGAGGCCACGTCGCGCGTCCACGGCGCGGCATCATCGGTGTAGATGAAGCGAAACCACCGCGTCTGAAGCGTGCGCCAGTGGAGATGGGGAATCGTCGTTTGTTGCGCACGCGCGCCGTTCGCGAACAGCGAGGCCGCGCAGACGATCGATACCAACGGAATGAGACCACGAGCCGCCCGAATCATGGCGCCAAGATGAACCGCTGCCTCATCTCCTACAACAATGCGGTTCACAAGAGCGGGCGATCGTTGCATCTTCAATGGATGGTCACACGCAGATGAGCTCCGACCCCCAAGCGTTCGACGATGCCGCAATCAGGCGCATCGCGAGCGTCCTCCCCTACGGCGCCTGTCCCGTCCCGGGCGTCGCGACGGCGGGCCAACCCGACGCCGCCGCCTGGGCCACCCTTGCCGCGGCTGGATTCAAGGCTGTCGTCGACCTGCGCGAACCTGCGGAGCCGCGCGGACACGACGAGGTCGGCGAGATCGCCCGCGCCGGCCTACGCTACCTTTCCCTCCCCGTCGGCCATGAATCGCTCGGCGATCGGCAGTTCGACGCGCTGCGCGCATTTCTAAGCGACCCACTCAATCGTCCTGTACTGGTACATTGCCAGTCGGCGAATCGCGTCGGTGCCCTCCTCCTCCCCTTTCTCGCGCTCGACGAGCGGCTGCCGATCGAGGAAGCGCAGCGCCGGGCGGTCGATATCGGACTTCGGTCACCGGACTATGCCGCGATGGCGCTCGATTACATCAAACGACACGCCCGAACGGATGGCTGAATGATTCTGCGTCGCTTTCACGAACATCAGCTCGCCCAGATGAGCTACCTCATCGGGTGCAGCGCCACGCGCTCCGCGATCGTCGTCGATCCGATCCGCGATCCCGATATCTACATTCGGGCTGCGGTCGACGCGGGGCTCAACATCACGCACGTGACCGAGACGCACATCCACGCGGACTACGTCTCCGGCACCCGCGAGCTCGTCGCGCGCACCGGCGCGCAGATGCTGCTCTCGGGCGAGGGCCCCGCGAACTGGCACTATGAGTTCGCCGAGGCGGATGGCGCGAAGC
>JBDTXL010000080.1:0-3652 GCA_040006195.1 Gemmatimonadota bacterium
GACGATGCGCGACGGATTCGAAGAGCTTCGCGCGCACATCGAGCGCGCGTCTGCAGCCGCGGCCGCGAGCGAGACGTTCGACCGCGCTGAAGCCCGGCGCGCGGTGTCGGAGCTGCTCGACGCGCTCGAGCGCGGCGATGTGCGCGCCGCGGAGCGCGATGCCGCCGGCAAGTGGAACGCGGTGACGTGGGTGAAGACGGGAATCATGCTCGGCTTTCGTGTGAGCGAACTCGTCGAGATGGGCCACGTCGACGGAAGCGCCTTTCGCTTCTTCGACCGGCAGCTGTTCCACGAGCGTGACTTCACGCTCGACGACGGCATCCGCATCGTGCCCGGCGGCTCCATCATCCGTCGCGGATGTTTCGTCGCCCGCGGCGTGATCTGCATGCCGCCGATGCTGATCAACATCGGCGCGCACGTCGGCGCGGGCACGACGATCGATTCACACGCGCTCGTGGGCTCGTGCGCGCAGGTCGGCGAGCGCGTGCACGTCAGCGCCGCCGCGCAGCTCGGCGGTGTCCTCGAGCCGGCGAACGCGGCGCCAGTCGTCATCGAGGACGATGTCTTCATCGGCGGCAACTGCGGCATCTATGAGGGAACGGTGGTACGTCGGCGCGCGGTGATCGCGACGGGAGTGATTCTCACTCGCGGCACACCGGTCTACGACCTGGTCACCGAAACGGTGCATCGCGCCGAGGGTGACGCGCCGCTCGAGATCCCCGAGGGAGCCGTCGTGGTACCGGGCGCGCGACCGTTCGCAGCGGGGTGGGGCAAGGCGCAACAGCTCTCGCTACAGACGCCGATCATCGTGAAGTACCGGGACGAGCACACAAATGCGGCAATCGCGCTGGAGCCGCTGCTAAGATGAAGCGTTCGAGCGTCACCGTCGTCGGTCTCGGCTGCATCGGCGGATCTTTCGCAAAGGTGATCACGACGAATGGCGGTGGGTTCGTCACCGGCTGGAGCACTTCGCCCGAAGATCGCGCGCTGGCGCTCGCGGCCAACATCGACGTACCTGATGTCGAGCTCGCTCAATCGATGTCCCATGCGCGCCTGGTCATCATCGCGGTGCCCGTACAGGCGATCGCCGAAGTCGCGGCGGTCGCGATGCGCGCCGCACCGGACGATGCGGCCATCATCCACTGCGGCGGTGTGCAGTCGCGTGCCGCGCTCGGACTCGACGAGATGACGTATGCGCGCGTAATCGGCGCGCATCCGCTCGCGGGCTCGCACGACTCGGGCTTCGGCGCATCGCGCGCGGAGCTCTTCTCTGGCAGCACCGTCAGCATCGAGTCGCGCGCATCCGCTCATGTTCGCGGGTGGATGGACTGGCTCTGGGCGCAGGTCGGCGCCGCGCGACTCGACTATCGCTCGGCCGAGGAGCACGACGCGATGATGGCCTGGATCAGTCATCTACCGCAGCTGGCGTCCACCGCGCTCGCCGCGACATTCGCGGCCGAGCACATCGACCCCGGGAGTGTTGGGCCCGGCGCGCGCGACACCACGAGACTCGCGGCCAGCGCGTTCGAGCAATGGTCGTCGCTCGTTACGGCGCAGCCGGAGGTGCTCCATGGGGCTCTGCTAAAGCTCGAGAGAAGTGTCGTCGAGCTGAGAGAGGCGTTGTCAAACGGCGACCAGCGTGCGCTCAGAAAGATCTGGGACGCTGCACGCGAATGGCGCCGCGGGGCGGAGCCAATGGCATGAGTGCGCCACTCGAGATCCGCGTTCCGGGCGACAAGTCGCTCTCGCACCGCGCACTCATCTTCGCGGCGCTCGCGGGCGGGCGCTCGCGTGTTCGTGACATCCTCGAGTCCGCGGATGTGCACAGCACTGCCGACGTCCTTCGCGCGCTCGGAGTTCCCGTGCCGCCGCTCGGCCATGACATTTCGATCGATGGAAGGGGCGCGCGTGCGTTGACCGCGCCGAGCATCGATCTGGATTGCGGCAACAGCGGAACGACGACGCGGCTGATGGCAGGCGTGGCCGCAGGGTGCGATTTCCGCTCGCGCTTCATCGGCGACTCGAGCCTGAGCAGGCGCCCGATGATGCGCGTCGCGCGGCCCCTCACCGCGATGGGCGCGCGAGTCGAGCTCGAGTCGGGAGACGGACTGCCGATGGTGATTTCTGGTGGCACGTTGAAGCCCATCGCGTGGAGCTCCGAGACAGCGAGTGCGCAAATAAAGAGCGCAATCCTTCTCGCGGGAATCGTCGGCGGCGTGGATGTCGAGGTCACTGAGCCATCGCGCTCGCGCGATCACACCGAGCGCATGCTCCGTGCGCTGGGCGCGAGGGTCGAAGTCGATGGGACGCGGGTGCGCGTCGCGGCATTTCGCGGCGCTCTCTCGCCGCTCGACATCCGCGTGCCGGCGGATCCATCGTCGGCTGCCTTTCTCATCGCGCTCGCGGTGCTGGCGGCGGACTCGTCTGTCTCGGTTCCGAATGTCTGCCTGAACCCCACGCGCATCGGCTTCTTCGATGTGCTGCGAGCGATGGGCGGCTTGGTGAGGATCGACGCGGGACCCGAGCAGGGCGGCGAGCCGACGGGCACGATCTTCGGCTCGCATTCGGAACTCAGCGCAATAACGGTCGGCGAGGCGCAGGTGCCGTCGATGATCGACGAGCTTCCGCTCCTTGCGTGCATAGGGACCCGCGCGCGCGGGACTACGGTAATTGGCGGCGCCGAGGAGCTTCGAGTGAAGGAGAGCGATCGTATCGCGACCGTCGTGTCCAATCTCCGCGCGATCGGGGCTCGCGCCGACGAGCGATGGGATGGGCTGTCCGTGGAGGGATCCGAGAAACAGTTGCGCGGGCGCGTGAGCACCCACGGCGATCATCGCATCGCCATGGCCTTCGGCATCCTTGGTGCGCTCCCGGGCAACGAGATCGAGATTGATGATCCTGCGTGCGTCGCGGTTTCGTATCCCGCATTTTGGGATGACCTCGCGCGCGCGAAGGCGAAAAGGTAGATGAGCGCTCCGACTCCTCCGTCGTCTCCGCGCATCCGAAGCGCGCGTGGCTCCCTCGTCGTCGCGATCGACGGGCCCGCAGCCTCCGGCAAGTCATCCACGGCTCAGTGGGTCGCCCAGCGCCTCGGCTTTCGCCACGTCGACTCGGGTGCGCTCTATCGGGCCGCGACGGCGGTCGCATTCGCACGCGCCGGAGAGGAGTTCGACGAAGCGACGGTACTCTCGGGGCTCGATGAGATCTCGCTCCGCCCGGCTCAGCACACCTTCACGCCTATCTGGAAGCGCGGCGAGATGGAGGAGTTGATCCGCGCGCCCGAGGTCACGCGGCACGTGTCGCGCGTCGCGCAGATGGAGCGTGTGAGAAAGTGGGTAAACGTGCACGTGCGCGAGGCTGCCCACGGGAGGGATGTGGTCGTCGACGGGCGCGACATTGGCACCGTCGTCTTTCCCGACGCGGAGCTGAAGGTGTTTCTCATAGCCGACCCGTGGGAGCGAGCCCGCCGCAGGCTCACCCAGCGCCACGGTCGCGGACCCACCGACGCCGAGATCGCGAACGAGACCGAGCGCCTCGTGCAGCGCGACGCGAAGGACGCCACGCAGACTGTGCAGGCGAAAGACGCGATCCTCATCGACACCACCTATCTGACGCAGGCGGAGCAGGTCGAGCGCATCGTTTCGCTGGCCCG
>JBDTXL010000081.1:0-7893 GCA_040006195.1 Gemmatimonadota bacterium
TTTCGGGAAGCGGATATCTGTTGACGTCGATGATGTTGTCGAGGAAGTGCGTGGAGAGGTGGATGTCGCGCTTGAACGCATCCCAGTCCATGCGGCCGTCGACCACATAGTATCCGACGTTGATGCTGCCGAGGTTGCAGACGTCGTACGGCAGGAGCGGCTGCTCGCCGCACGGGTTGGTCGCCTCGTACAGTCCGAGATGCGGAACCGGGTTGTAGCGGTTCGCCTCGTCGATGTAGAAACAGCCAGGCTCGCCGGTACGCCAGGCGCCCTCGATCATACGATCCCACACCATCTTCGCGTCGAGCTGCCCCGTGACTTCCCTGGTAACGGGATCGATCAGGTCGTACGACTCGCCGGCGCGCAGCTTCTCGATGAACTTCGCGGTGACAGCGACGGAGATGTTGAAGTTCACGATCTGCGTGAGGTCTTCCTTGCACGCGATGAACATCATGATGTCGGGATGATCGATGCGCAGGATGCCCATATTGGCGCCTCTGCGCGTGCCGCCCTGCTTCACCGCATCAGTGGACGCATCGTAGAGCCTCATGAAGGAGATCGGCCCCGACGCGACGCCGGTGGTCGAGCGCACCATGGAGCCCTGCGGGCGCAAACGCGAGAAGGAAAAACCGGTGCCGCCGCCCGACTGATGAATGAGCGCCATCGAACGCAGCGTATCGTAGATGCCGGTCTGTCCGTTCGAGAGCGAGTCGTCGACCGGAAGCACGAAGCACGCCGAAAGCTGCCCGAGCGGACGGCCGGCGTTCATGAGCGTGGGGGAGTTCGGCTCGAAGCGACGCTCCGTCATGAGCCGGTAGAACTCGTCCGCCACCGCGCCCGTCGCTCCCTCGCTCGCACCATAGCGCCGATCCGCCTCAGCCACCACCGTTGCGACTCGCCAGAAGAGATCCTCCGGCTGCTCGGTGGGGGCGCCTGTCTTGTCCTTTACGAGGTAGCGTTTTTCGAGGACAATCCGGGCGTTTTTGCTGAGCGCCGTCGGTGCGTCGGGGCGAACGGGATGGGCCATGATGGGAAAACTCCTTGTCGAAACGGGACTCTTAAATATAGCGAAATCGAGGCGGGCGGCTGACGGAGCAGGGTTGAAGCGGCGAGTGGAGTGCAGTTAAAAAACCGGTTGGAAAAAATCGACGCGATGTCGTGGGGGCGGACAATACCGGGGTTCGTGATTCCGCGCAAGGCGTTTCGTAAATGCCCAAACGACAACGACTTATGCTATCCACATCACAAATGCGAAGTTGGAGATGATCATCAACATTCCCTCCACAATCACGCGCAGCAGCGCAAGTCTCTCACCGGTTATCTTCGATAATTTCCCTACCCGCACCCGCTCAACTCACGACGCAGTATACGCTTCCAGCGTAACAGCGCTGTGCTCGCCAGCACATTTCTTTGTTCGCCATCACCAATCATTTTATCCGACTAATTCTCACCCTTGCCCGCTTTCACGTGCGAATCAGCGGGTACTTGTCCGACCGGTACTCCCCCTGCAAGGACAGATAGCTCTCCATCGTCCGCTTGATCCGCTCCGCTATTTCCGGTGTCGCATCTCGCGCTATCCGCGCTGGCACCCCCAGCACCACCGACCTCGGTGGGATGCGCATTCCCTCGCGGCACACGGCCCCCGCTCCCACGAGCGATCCTGCGCCCACCACGACCCCGTTCAGAAGGATCGCGCCCATCGCTATCAGGCAGTCCTCTTCCACCGTCGCGCCGTGCAGAATCGCGCGGTGCCCGATCGAGACGCGCGCGCCGATCGTCAGCGGGACTCCCTTGTCGACGTGGAGCACGGCGCCGTCCTGAACGTTCGTGTCCGCGCCGATCGTAATCGGAGCGCTGTCCGCACGAATCACCGCCGTCGGCCACACGCTCACGCGCGCGCCCAGAGTGACGTCGCCGATCACGACTGCGAGCGGATGGATGTACGCGCTGGGATCGATGCTCACGATTCGCTCATTCAGCTGGGGGAGAGTTCAGAAGGAGAAGCCGAGGCGGACGTACATGCTCGCGGATGGCACCTCGAGCCCGGAGTGATTTACCACCGGCGCAGCGACGCCGATGCGCAGAACGTACGGCACATCGTACGGCACCGCGAGATTGATCCCGAGCTCCGCACCCGCGCTCGCGATCCAGTGATCGGCCAGTGCGCCCGGCACTCCGAAGGCGCCGCTGGCGCTCCCCACGTCCGCGAACGCGCTGAGCGATGTGCGGTCGAGAAACACGGGCCACATTCCGAAGCCGCGCTCGGGGCGCGTCAATGGCAGCCGGTACTCGAACGTGCCCGCCACGATGCGTGTCCCGCTCTCCACTCCCACCGGAAATCCACGAACCGCGAAAATACGGCGCGCACCGAGCGAGAGTCCTGGCAGCGCACCGACGTTCGCGCCGCTTGCGCCTCCGAGATCGAACTCGCTCTGCTCGCTGCCATCCGACACGCCGCCCGCCCCGTGCACCGCGATCACGTGATGCGCCCCCGCGCCGACGTCGAGCGACTTGTACGCCGCCACCGACGCCGAGAGGTTCCTCGATGCGATCGGTCCGCTTCCTTCCAGCCACTTGAGCCTCGCGGTCGCCGAGATCGAGATGCCATCCTCAGGCGAGATCGACAGCGTGTGCCGCTGGATGTTCGTCCACCCCGCGGATGTCGACGCAATCCAGTAGCGCCGCGACGGATCCTCCAGCCCGACGATCATGCTCACGAGCGCCGGCGGATCGGTCGTGTACTCGCGCTGCTCCAATGTTCCGTACATCGACAGATACGCGTTGCTGCGCACGCGCGGCCTGCTGAACGTCATCCCGATATCGAAGTCGCGCGTGCGCCGAAAGAGATCGCCAACGTAGGTGCCCGCGCTGTCCACCGCACGATAATCGTCCCAGTACTGCATCGCGTCCGCCTGGATCACCGGCTGGCCGAGCCCCGCATATCGATAGGAGATCTCGGCTGTGTGCTGCGAGCGCACGAAGTCGATCAGCACGTCGGCGGCATACTCGTGCCTGCCGACGATATCGCTCCCGCTCGTGTACGCGCCCACCGTGTAGTTGCCGAAGTCGTTCTGGCCGAGCAGCGGAAGCCAGTAGCGCGGGAGCAGCGAGTGCCACGGCGAATAGTCGTGCGCGCTCGCCGTGCTCGACGTCGCAGGCGCCGGTGCAGGAGTCGAGTCGGCTCGCATTACTCGCCCGTCGCCCACGGGTCCAGACAACGTCCGAACCAGCGGCGCGACGCCGACGTGAAAGCCATCGCTCCGCCATCGTACCGCCGCGATCGACTTCCCATCCGCACTGATCGAAGGCCAGTACACCCCGGTCGTCGAGTTCGTGAGACGCATGCTGCCGTTCGCGGCGCCGAGCAGGCTCACCGCGTACAGCTGCGACACGCCCGTTCGATCGCTCGCATACACGATTGCCCCATCATCCGGCGCCCACTCGGCCTCCGAGCTCGACGAGTGGTCGCGCACCAGCGACCGGAGCACGTTCCCCATCGTGTCGAGGACGACGATCTCGGTGAAGCCGCCGCGTGTCCAGCGCGTCGCTGCGATGCGATCGCCGCGGTGCGACCACTTCGGCTCCGCATACTGCGTGTCGGGTGATGCGGCGGCGATCACGCGGATCGACGAGCCGTCGGGGCGCACGCGCACGAGGGCTCGCGACGCCGGCGTCGACTGCACCGCCACGAGCTCGCCATCCGCGCGCGCATCGACTTCCTGCAGCCGCGCGGCGTGCGTCAGCTGCGTCGCGTGACCGTTCTTCTCGTGATAGAGATCCGAGCGGTCGCGATACGGATCGGTGAGATCGAGCTGCGAGTAGACCACGGAGCCATCGCGAAGCGGCACGTTGGGCGACACGCCATTGCGGCGCGAGAGCCGCTCGCGCTCGCCGCTCGCGCTCACACGCTCGAGCGCGGGCGACTGTTTGCCGTTGGACGCCACGTAATAGAGCGAGCCGTCACTGGCCCACCGTGGATAGCCCGTGAAGTAGCCGGCGCTCGTCACATCGCGCCAGCCGGCCATCGGCAGCCGCTCCGCGGGCGCACTCGCAACGACGCTGTCGCGCCACGCGCGCCATGCATCGCTGAACGAGATCCCGAAGCCCTGCCTCGCCATGTGATCGAGAAGGAATGGAATCGTCGCACCGCTCGACGTCTCCACGAACTTTCCGATCGCGGGCGCGCCGCGGGTGCGCGCGAGATAGTCCATGAACAGCGCGCCTTCGCCGTACGCGATGTCCCCGTTCGGATAGCGCGACGTCGCCAGACTCCACCGATCGATTCCGAGCACCCCGTGCTCGTGCGCGGTGGACGCAATGATCATCTGCTCGTACGTGCCATCGACGCGGCCAAAGCCGGTGATATCGCTCTCGAAATAGACGGCGAGCCCCTCGGTCACCCAGCCGGGCTGATAGAGATTGGGGAAGAGCGCCGGCGAGCGCCCGAACACGCGCTGCGCAACGCGCCACCACCCGCGCGTGCGATCGAGATGGAAGACGTGCGTGAGCTCGTGGGTGATGACGAGCGCGAGCCAGTCATCGTAGTAGCGGAGCGAGAGATCGTCGAGCGGCGGATGCGCATACACCACGATGCGATTCGTCGGGAAAGGCGTCGTCGATCCGTTCGCGTAATCGACGTTGTCGGCGACGACGAGATCGATCGGGCCGCGCGGCTCGTGGAGCTGTGACGCGAGCTTCGCGTACGCGCGCTCCGCGCTGATCGCCGCGCGGCGCGCCGCGGGCTCGAGCTCCGGCGTGAAGTGAATGTGAAAGTGCTTCGTCTCGATCGTGCGCCAGTGCGCGTTCGGAATCACCTGCGCCGAGGCGCGCGACGTGTTGCACGCAACGAGCACAACGAGCACAACGAGCGCCGCGAGCGCGCGCCCGGCGCTCATCGAGCGGGCAGCGACCGGAAGTAGCTTTCGAGTCCGTCGACGATTGCGGTCGCGTACAACTTCTGGAATTCCGGCGTACGCAGCGCGTTCTCCTGCTCGGGGATCATGAGAAACGCTCCCTCGCAGAGCACCGCCGGCATCCACGTCGGACGCGCGAGACGCAGGTTGTCGTAGTTGATGCCGAGGTTGCGGAGCCCCATGCGCGCGACCATCGCGCGCTGCAGCTCGCGCGCGAGCGGCACCGACTGCGAGCGGAAGTAGTACGCGCCGGTACCGTTCGAAGTGAACGGATTGACGCCGTCCGGAAGCGCGTTCAGGTGAATCGAGACGAGCGCGTTCGCATTCGACTTGCGCGCTATTATCGGACGGTCGCCGAGCGGAACGGGCGCGGCAGTGCTGCGTGTCATGACGACCTTCGCGCCCTTCGCCTCGAGCATCTGCTGGACGACGAGCCCGATGGCGAGCGTCGGCACCGCCTCGTACAAGCCCGTCGGCCCGGTCGCGCCGATCGGCGGATGGCCGGGATCGATCGCAATCGTGAGTCCGCGCAGCGGCGACGACGCGTCGATGCGTGGCGGCCGGCGCACGCGGAGCACGAACGAACCGTTCTGCCAGAACACAAGGTAGCCGTACGCTGGCGAGGAGAGCGCGAGCGTGAAGTGCCCGCGATCGCCCGACTCCTGCGTCCACTTCGTCTCCCGCACGAGCGAGTCGTTGGCGCCGTAGTTGACGATGTCCGTATTGATGATCGTGCCGTAGAGCGTGACCGTCAGCTCGTTCGTGCCCTCTTCGACGAAGTACGGAGGGCGCGCCGCCATCGGCACCACGAGGTCCACCCACTCGGCCTGCGACACCAGCCGCGCATTCCCCGCGACACGCTTCGCGGGCAGCCACGACGCGGGGAGCGGATGCAGCTCCGTCGCCAACACCCAGATCTCGAGCTTCGAGTCGAGCCTCACCCGCGCGAAATCGCCGTTGCGCCCCGTCACTTCGAGCGGCGTGCCGGGCAGGAAAAACCATTTGTACGTGCCACCGGGAATCGGCCGGCCGATCAGCTCCTCATCCGAGGCATCCGCGCC
Organism: Gemmatimonadota bacterium; assembly: GCA_040006195.1. Taxonomy (GTDB): domain Bacteria; phylum Gemmatimonadota; class Gemmatimonadetes; order Gemmatimonadales; family Gemmatimonadaceae; genus FEN-1250. The sequence continues at coordinate 5,975 of JBDTXL010000081.1, forward strand.
CGCACTGTCGACGCCGATGGTCGACCACTGATTCGAGAGCGCGACGCCCACAGGAGCGAGCGCGACGTGAATCGTATCCTGTCCGCGCGCGATCACGAGCTCGCTGCGAGCGCGCAGCATCCGCGCGGGCATGTCGGCGGCGAAGGTGGTCCCCGCTGCAGTGAGCGCCTGCGCGGCGCCGGCGTCGCCCCGCCACACGACGCTCGCGTTCGGCGCGCTCCGCACGCTCACGCGCACGGTGTCGTCGTCACGGAGCGCGAGCCGGCTCCCCGGCTGTACCGACGTACTGTCGAAGATCAGCGCGCCATCGGTCGGCAGCTTGAACACGGGCGGCTTGAGCCGCACCGGCTGCACGAGCCGGGCGGTGTCCGCACCGTTCACCGCGACGATGTCGTAGCGCGGGCTGTCGATCGCCGGCACGGGAAGCCACGCCAGAAATGCACCGTTCGGCGCGACCGCCACGGGAGCGCCGTTGATCCAGAGCTGCGCCTTCCCGTTGCCCACGGATCCGAAGATGAAATTCGAATCGCGCGCCTCGACGAGCGAGTTCGCAACCGGGTAGATCACATTCGGCTTGAGCGCGCCGGAGACGAGCGGGACAGGCGGAAGCGTCGATGAGACGGGGGCGCCTGGTGAGGAAATAGGGGTGGGGGTGGGTGCGGGTGTCGCGGGCGGTGTGGCGGTAGCACAGGCAGCGAGCAGCACTGAAACGCCGACGAGAGATGAACGCATTGATTCCAACCTAACCACCCAGCCGAAGCGGAGGGAGCCGACGCGCAGAAAACTGTGTGGTGACGGAAATGCGATGGCAATCACGTTAGCAAAGATGTCGGGAGATTCGGCGCATACCGGTTAAGTCGTTCTCAGCACTCGTTTTCATTGCCTCCGGTATTGACCTGGCCCTATATTCACGCGTCTTACCGGGGTACTCCCTGGAGGCCCGAGCTTGACTGACTGCGCATTCTGTGGACGCTCGAATACTGCCGATTCGCTGTATTGCATCGACTGCGGAAAACCGGTCGGTGGGGCGGCTGATTCGGCGACTCCGCTGTCGGCTTCACCACCCGTCGTTTCGATGCCATCCCTGGGGGGGCGCCCTGCGCACCTGCACCGTCTCTCGCCTAGCATCGGACGGCGGGCATCGAGTGCCGCGCGCGCGCTCGACTTCTCACCCACGCCTCATGTGCCCGTCATCGGAGGAGAGACTGTGAGCTGCGGATGGTGTGGCAGCATCATTGAAGCGGGGCTTCCGTTCTGCGCACACTGCGGCCGGCGTACCGATGCAAAGCTCGAAACCGCGCAGAGCTGCACGACCTGCGGCTCCGCGATTCGCCCCGAGCTCGACACCTTCTGCGCGACGTGCGGCACGTCGCTCGAAGCCGAGGTGTCCGGAGCGAGCGACTCGCAGGGTACCACGAAAGTCCAGTCGAAGACGCTTCCCTTCACCGCCAGGCGCATCGACGTCACCGCGCGCATCTCGGTGCTCGACGAGCAGGGCGAGCCGAAGCGCACCGTCGGCATGAGCGAGCCCGAGCTCACCGTCGGACGTGGCGCCTGCGATCTCTCGTTCGAGGAAGATCAGTATCTCTCGCCGATCCACGCGCGCTTCGTCCTCCGCGAGGGGACGCTCTTCGTTCGCGATCTCGGCTCGTGCAACCGCACCTGGGTGTTCATCGACGGGCCGTACTCCCTCGCCGACACCGACGTCCTGCTCATCGGCTCGCAAATCCTCGAGTTCCAGCGGCTCGGCACTCCGGCGGCGCCGCGCGCGGATGCGGATGGCACGCGCCGCGTCGGCTCGCTCACGCCGACGCCAGATATCGCGCGCCTCTCGCAGCTCCGCGCCGACGGCAGCGTGCGCGATAGCCAGTATCTCGCGCAGGGGCGCACGATCACGATCGGTCGCGATGCGGGCGACT
>JBDTXL010000082.1:0-13743 GCA_040006195.1 Gemmatimonadota bacterium
GGCAAGCTGGACTACGAGATTCGAATTCCGGAGACGATCGACATGTTCACGCCGATCCTCGCGTCGGTGCCGCTGCAGCTACTCGCGTACTATATCGCGGTGAAGCGCGGCGCGAACGTGGATCAGCCCAGGAATTTGGCGAAGTCGGTGACCGTGGAGTGAGCTGGGAGTGACGGTTTGACGGGGAAGCGCGCCGGTTGAGCAGTTGCGCCCCCTCGGCACTCGGAACAATGACTCCTGCTCGCTGGCAACTGCTCGCGTTCCAGATTGTTTCCCTGCTCGGCTTCGTGATACTCATCGCCTTCCTGGTGAGCGCGGGCCCGCTGGCGGCGCACTGGCATCCGCGTGCGCTCATGCGCACGCTGACGATCTCCTGCACGCTCGGACTCGTTGGGTTGATCGCGAGCGCCTGGCATATGCGTCGCTTTCCGATGCTTAGAAATACTGAGAGCGCGATGATCTTCGTGTGCGGAATGGCGCTGACGGCGGTACAGATCATCGCGATCTGGACTGTGGTGCTTCCCACCGTCGGGTATTAGCAGCGGATCTCAACGAGAAGCACGGTTGGGGAACAACCCGCTTCATCGCGCGCTTCCAGTAGTATGAGAATCACTCCCGATCCCGTTCGACCCGGGCAGGAAAGCGTTTGGTCGTTTCCGCGTCCGGCGATTGCGGAGGCCACCACGCATCATCTCCGGATCGTGCATCGAGGCATCGTCATCGCGGACACGACGCGCGGCGTACGCACACTCGAAACGAGCCATCCGCCCACGTATTACTTCCCGCGAGGGGACGTCACTCGTGGTGTGCTCAGATCCGTAGAAGGTGCCACGCTCTGCGAGTGGAAGGGTCAGGCTGCCTATTACGATGTGCGCGTGGGGGACGAGACACTCGCGAACGCTGCGTGGAGCTATCCCGTACCAAGCGAGGAGTTCGCCCTCATCAGGGATCACGTCGCGTTTTATGCCAAGCCGTTCGATGAATGCACAGTGGACGGTGAGCGAGTGACACCGCAGGAAGGCGCGTTCTACGGCGGGTGGATCACATCGAAGGTGGCCGGGCCTTTCAAAGGCGGGCCGGACACGAGGGGATGGTAAGAAGCAATCAACCTCCGCCTTCGCACTGTGCGGCGGGAATGTTCTCGCTTATTCACTCCAGGGGTTTGCTGCCCGGCGTTGCGAAGCGCTAGACGCGCCGAGTGTGTCCCTGCCAACGTAGATTTCCCCCATGCGAGTTCTCCTCCAGCGCGTCTCGCGCGCAGAAGTTCGCGTCGACGGTCGCGTTGTCGGAAAGATCGGCGTCGGCTACTGTTTGCTCGTCGGCTTCACGCAGACGGACACCGAGCCGCAGCTCATCTGGATGGCCGACAAGATCGCCGGCCTTCGCATCCTCGCCGATCCCGCTGGCAAGATGAATCTCGCACTCTCGGATGTGACGGGCGCCATTCTCGTGATCTCGCAATTCACACTCTACGGCGACGCCACCGCCGGCCGTCGTCCGAGCTTTCTCGCCGCCGCGCCGGGGCCGATCGCCGAGCCGCTCTATGACTCGTTCGTCGCAATGCTGCGCGTTCGAGGCTGCACCGTCGAGACGGGAGAATTCGGCGCGATGAGCGAGGTCGATCTCGTGAACGACGGACCCACCACCATCTGGCTCGAGCGATGATCTCGCCGCGCGTCATCCTCGCATCGTCGTCGCCGCGGCGCCGCGAGCTTCTCGATCTCGTCGGCATCGCGCACGAGGTGATCCCCGCCGACATCGACGAGACGTATCGGGATGGTGAAGAGGCCGCGCCGCACGCCCTGCGGCTCGCGCGAGAGAAGGGCGCGACCATCGCGGCCCTTCACCCCGAGGCCGTCGTCATCTCCGCGGACACGATCGTCGTCGTTGACGGACTCGTGCTCGGTAAGCCGCGCGACGAAGCCGACGCCGCGCGCATGCTCTCGATGCTCGCCGGGCGGACCCACGTGGTGCTCACGGCCGTGGCAGTGTCGTACGGCGGGAAGATGCACGCGGACGTCGAGTCCGTGCGCGTCACCTTCCGCTCGCTCGACAAGGAGCGCATTGGCGCATACGTGGCGACGGGCGAGCCGATGGACAAGGCGGGCTCGTACGGCATCCAGGGCTTCGGCGCGACGCTGATCGAGCGCGTCGACGGCGACTACTTCGCCGTGATGGGACTTCCGCTCGCCCGCATGGTCGACTTGCTACAGGAAATCGGCGTGCGTTACGAATTCGGCGCGCTGCTCGCCCCACCGTCGGCGTAGCGCTCTTTCCACAGCGCGACCTTCTCGAGGACGTCCGCGACGCCGATGGTCTGCATGCGATCCATGCGCCGATCGGTCGCGAGGCGCTCACCGTTCCACATCTCGCCATACGCGTTGACGATCAGCTCCCGCGAAGCGCGGTACGGACCGGTGCGGAGCGGGTTGCTGAAACCGAGCAGCGAGATGACAGGCCTGCTCAACGCGACGGCCATGTGCAGCGGCCCGGTGTCGAGTGAGATCACGAGCGCGCTTGCGTCGAGAATCGAGGCCAGTCGCCGCAGCCCACTGTTGAGCGCCGAGATGGGTTTGTGCCGGGTGCGCTCCATAATGATCATCTCCGACGCGACTTCGCGGGATGAGCGTCCACCCACGAGCACCGGCTGCAATCCGTAACGCCCCGAGAGCGCATCGGCGAGCTCGCCCCACCGCTCGGCGTACCAGTCCTTCTGCGGGCGGCTCGTGCCGATAACCAGCGAAACGATCGGCCGATCGAGCTGCTTCACGAACTCTCGCTGCCATGCGCGCTCGCTGTCCCACGGACCCATCTCCCACCGCACTGGCTGCGGCTCGATTCCGAGCGCGGATACGAACTCGAGGTATTCGTCCTGGATGTGCTGCGGCGCGTGCGGAGGGATGCGCCTGTTTGTAAACAGCCAATTCGCGTCGCGCGCGCGAGCGCGATCGTAGCCGAGCTTCAAGGAAGCGGGCGTGATCGCCGTGAGTATCCCCGCCTTGATGTAATCCTGAAGCGCGAGCACGACGTCGAAGTGCCGCCCGCGGAAGAGCTCCCGTACATCGGCAAAGGCGCGCCAGCCGCGCGAGCGATCGAAGCGCACGATCTCGTCCACCAACGGATGCCCATCGATGAGCGACGCGGGACCCGGTTGCAGGATCCACGTGATGTGCGACTGCGGGTCAGCGCGTTTGATCGCCATGACGACTGGCAGCACGTGCACGGCATCGCCGACGGCACTGAGCATGACGAGGCAGTAGCGGCGACCAGCGCTTCGGGTGGGTGGCGGCACGAGCGGGAAGGTAGTGGCTGAGCAGCGCGGCGCGCGGTGCACCGAGCTCACCAGCAATGTATATTTCCGCGCGTCACCGGCAACGTGAATGGCTGAACGCATCCAACAAGTCCTCCTCATTCAATTGCGCCGGCTCGGCGACGTGGTTCTGACCACGGCGCTGCTCGATGATCTCCGCCGAGCGCTGCCGGATGCGTCGATCGACATGCTCGTCGGCGAGCACGCTGCTCCGCTCGTGGCTGGTCATCCGCTCATCCGAACGAGGATCGTGCTCGAGCACCACGGCACGCTGGGCACAGCGCGGCTCGTGCGCGCCGCTCACTACGACGCTGTCTTCGACATTCAGGGGAGCATGCGCACCGCGATGATCACTCGCGCCTCGGGAGCGCCGCTCCGCGTCGGCTGGAAGGTTCGCGCGGCGCCGCTCGCGTACACGCATGCGCTCGCGCGCGCCGGCGCTGCCGAGTACGTAGTGCGCAGGCGCAGGCGGCTACTCGAGCTCGCGGGAATCGCGACAGGCGACACGCTTCCGCGCATCGAGCTCACGGATCGCGAGCGTTCGCAGGGCGAAACGGACCTGCGCACGGCCGGAGCACCGGCGATCGGACATCGCGTCGCCTTTGCGCTCGTGACCAGCAGCCCCGCGCGCGACTGGCCGATCGAGAAGTTCGGCGCGCTCGGCCACGCTCTTCTCGAGCGCGGTGTCACGCCAATCGTGCTCGCGGCCGGGACGGCGGATGCGATCGTGAGCCGGCTGCGCACGCTCTGTCCCCACGCCCTGTTCCTCCCCGCGCTCGACGCCGATCGCGACCGCGAAATGCGGCGCTTCCTCGGAGTTCTCGCGGCGTGCGATGTCCTGCTTTCCGGCGACACCGGCCCCGCGCACATGGCCGATGCTCTTGGCGTGCCGCGTGTGACGGTGTACGGTCCAACCACGCCGGACAACTATGCGCCGGGGCTCGCCACGACGATCGCCCTGCGCACTCCGGGTCCCGCGGTTCGCATTCGTGACGAAAACAGGCTACATCGCGCTGGGCACGACTTCTTCTCGGGAGTGACGGTGAACATGGTGATGGAGGAGATCGTGCAGCTCCTGGACGACGCGCCCGCCCGCGCACCGACGCGGAGCGCACATGCCCGCTGAAAATGCGTCGTCGTCGATCGGCGCGCTCATAGCCGAGCTCGCGCGCACGAACGTCGAGCTGTGGCACGAAGAGGACAAGGCGCGCGCAGGCGACGACCACCAGGTCGCGAATGCCAAGCGGAGCGTCGACAAGCTCAACCAGCAGCGCAATGATCTCATCGAGCGCATCGATGATCAGGTGATGCGCACCGTGCGCGAGAATCGCGATGGGGACGCAACCGGTGGCTGAGACGGTCGGCTGGCTCGCGGACAAGCTCAGCATCATGGAGCTCAAGCGATACCACATGCGCGAGCAGATGGAGCGCACCGATGCGGCGCCAGCATTTCGCGACCAGTGCCGCGAGAAGCTCCACGTGCTCACGCAGCAGCGCGACGATCTCGCCGCGGAGCTCGCGATGCTTCTCGCCGATATCGCGTCGGGGCGCGTCGTCCCGCGCGTGTATCGGCAGTTCAAGATGTACAACGATCCCGCCTATCGTACACGGCGCGTCGAGGAGAAGGCGTGACGGGAGCCCCGGCACCTCTCACGATTCTCTATCTGGACATCAACACCGAGTGGCGGGGCGGGCAGCGGCAGCTTCTCTGGATGGGTGAGGGACTGCGCCGTCACGGAGGCCGTCCGATCTTTGCGCTGCGCACGGGAGTTCCCTTGGCGAAGCGTGCACGCGAGGCAGGTATAGAAATCGTTGCCATAGACCCGCTGATCGCCGAGTGGGGGCCGTGGACGGTGCTCCGGCTACGGCGCGTTATCAGGCGTGAGCGTGTTTCGATCGTTCACGCGCAGTCGGGACACACGATGGCGCTCGCCGCACTGGCATCGCTCGGCACGGGCGCGAAGATCGTCTTCGCGCGCCGCGTGTCGACGCCGCTCAGAGGCAATCGGCCGACGCGATGGAAGTACGCGCGCGCGGACCGGCTGATTTCCGTGAGTCAGGCGGGTGTCGCCGGGCTGCTCGCCGCTGGCGTGCGCTCCGAGCGTGTGCGCGTGGTGCCGAGCGGCGTTCCGATCGCGCGGCCAGCCGCGCCCGCGAGCACGGAGCTGCTCGCGAGCTTCGGCGTCGTAGCCGGCGCGCCGCTCGCGGTACTCGTCGCCTCCCTCAGCGCGGCGAAGGATCCAGCGACCTTCGTCCGCGCGATCGAGGTCGCGCAGCGCGAGGTGCCGGCGCTCCACGCGCTCGTCATCGGTGACGGCCCGCTCCGCGATTCGCTCGCGGCGGACATCTCTGCCAAGGGCCTCCAGAGCTTCATACACCTCACGGGCTTCCGCAACGATCCCGAATCGCTCCAGGCCGCGGCGAGCGTCGTCGTGCTCACGAGCAAAAGCCTCGAAGGCACGCCGGGCGTGCTCCTCGACGCGCTCGCGCTCGGAATACCGATCGTCGCGACGAACGTCGGTGGCGTTCCCGAAGTGATCGAGGATGGGGTGTCCGGTCTCATCCTTCCCATCGGCGATGCCGAGGCACTCGGCCGCGCGATCGCTCGCGTGCTGCTCGATCCCGCGCTGGCTGCGAAGCTCTCGGCAGGTGCGAAGGCGCGCGCGCCGAAGTTCTCGATCGAGAACACCGTCGATGGCACGATGGCGGTGTATGATGAGATTCTCGCCAAGCCGGTGAAACGGTGAGTCGCCCGCTCAGCGTCATGCTGTTGACCACCGCCGACCACTGGCGAGGCTCCGGCATCTCCTACGCGAACATCGCGCGCGGGCTGCTCGAGCGCGGCCATCGCGTTACGCTCATAGTCTCGAGCGATGCGCTCGCAGCGCAGTACTCGGAGCTCGGCATTGCCGCGCAGCAACTCGCGCTCCGGCACACCGGCGCGCGGGAGGTCTTCGCGCTTCACGCCGCCGCTCGCGAGAACGACACCGACGTCATCATCGTCGACAAGCCGCGCGATGTGCGCCTCGCGGCGTGGGTGGGGATGATGCGGCCGCTGCGCACGGTCATCCGCTACAATCGCGTCGGGAGGCAGCGGCGCACACGGTTCGTCGATCGCTGGACCGCTTCACGCGCCTGCGCGGCCTTATATCAGAGCGAGTACATCCGCGCCAAGGCGCTTGGCGAGCTTCCGTTGCTCGGAAAGCTCGAATCATTCGTAATCCCGAATGGCTACGATGCCGGGGCTATCGAGAGCACCGCCGCGCCGCGCGAGCAGTGGCGTGCCTCGCACGGGATCGCACCGGGCGAGTTCGTCGTCGTCTCGGCGGGCTTCGCCGAGGCCGAGAAGCGCTTCGATCTTTCCGTCGATGCGCTCGCGCTCCTCGGCGATCGGGGCATCTCGGCGACGCTCGTGTTCTGCGGCGACGGCCCATGCCGCGTCGAGCTGGAGGAGCGCGCGCGAATGAGTCGCGTGAAGGCGCTCTGCCTCGGGGTGCAGAGCCCGGCCGACACACTGTCGACGATCGCGGCCGCCGATGTGCTCGCACATCCGTCGCCGGTCGAGATCTTCGGCAATGTGCTCGCCGAGGCGATGGCGCTCGGCACGCCGATCATCGCGATGCGCTCCGGCGGAAATCCGGAGATGCTGGGCGATGACTGCACGTCGTCGATTCTGCTGAGCCAGGGAACGCCAGAGACATTCGCGACTGCGATCGCCGAGTTGCACGCGAGTCCCGAGCGGCGGCGCGCGCTTGCAATTGCCGCACGTGAAAGAATCGCGACGGTGTTCCCGCTGTCGCTCATGATCGACCGGTACGACGCGATGTTGCAGGAGATCGTCGGCGCAGGGACGGTCGCGTCGTGAAGACAACGCATCTCCTGCTCACGTCGAACTTCCCGCCGCTCTACGATGGCATTGCTAGCTGGATGTCCCAGCTCGCGCGCCACTACGGCGACGACGCGATGCTCGTCTCGCTCGGCAGCGAGCCGGGGCAGGGGGCGAGCGATGCGCGGCAGACGGTGCGCGTGGACCGGCTGCCGATTCCGCGCGCGCGGCTTCGAAATCTCCCGGGAATCATCGCGTGGTCGAGGCGCGCGGCGATTCTTGCGCGCGAGAACAACGTGTCGTTCACGTGGTGCGGCAATCTCAAGCCGCCGTCGTACGTCGCGTGGACGCTTCGCAGGCGCATGGGAATTCCCTACGGCGTGATGCTGCACGGCACGGAGCTGCTGCAAATGCGGAGGCATGGCAGCGGACTGCGCAAACGCTTCATCGCTCGCGCGCTGCTCGGCTCCGCATCCGTCATCGTCACCAACAGCGAGTGGACGCGCGCGATGACGCTCGAGCTGTTCGCCAGGCTCGAGATCCCTGTGCCGGCCGATCGCGTATACGCCGTTCCGCTCGGCGCGGATCTCGAACGCTTTCGCACGGGGCTCAGCACGGTACGCGTGCGGGCGAAGTACGGGCTCAATGGTGGGCGATGGATGCTCACCGTCGGCCGCCTCGTCGAACACAAGGGACAGGATCAGGTGCTGCGCGCGCTGGCGCTGCTCCGCGACAGCGAGCCGGAGCTGCGATATGCGGTGGCCGGAAGCGGCGTGTACGGAAAGAAGCTCCGTGCGCTCGCGTCGGAGCTCGGCGTCGAGGATCGCGTCACCTTCCTCGGCCACGTCGACGACGATGACCTGCCTGCGCTCTACAACGTGGCCGAGGTGTACGTTGGTGCCTCGCGTGTCGCGGTGGATCACGTCGAGGGATTCGGGATTTCGCTCGTCGAGGCGGCTGCGACGTCGCTTCCCGTCGTTGCCGGCCGCGAGGGTGGAATGCCCGAGGCGGTGGACGACGGGATCACCGGGCTGCTCGCCGATCCGTACGATCCCGCGTCGCTGGCCGACGCTATCGCGAAGGTGCTGCGCTCGCCCGCGCTCGCGAACGAGCTCGGCATGGCGGGGCGAAGGGTGGCGGAAGAGAAGTACAGCTGGGAGCGCGTCGCGCGGGATCTCCGCGCCATAGCCGATGCGCACGCGCGTGTGGCGCGGCGATGAGCGCGCGAGCGCTTCGGGTGATCCACGTGGATACGGAGCGCAGTTGGCGCGGAGGTGAGCGTCAGGCCTTCTGGCTCGCGGAGCGTCTCGCGCGCCTGGGGCATCGCTCGCTGCTCGCGGTGCGCCCGGGAGAGCCGCTCGAGGAGAGGGCAAAGGCTGCCGGGATTCCCACCCTTTCGCTGTCGCCCTTCGCCGAGATGGATATGATTGCGGCGCTCCGACTGCGCGCCGCGATCGTGCGCGAGCAGGCCGACATCGTGCACGCGCACACCGGGCACGCCGTCGCTCTCGCCGCCATGGCGACGATCGGCACGCGCGCCCGCATGGTGCTCACGCGCCGCGTGAGCTTCCCTCTCAAGCGCAATCCGGCGTCGCTCTGGAAGTATGCGCGCGCCGATGCAATGATCGCGGTGTGCCAGGCTACCGCGGACGCGCTCGTGCGAAGCGGGATCGAGTCCGCGCGCATAACGGTCGCCTACAGCGGCGTCGATCTCACACGGGTGATTCCGCTCGCATCGGCGGCGACGCTTGCCTCACTCAGGGTGAAACCCGGCGCGCCGCTCGTGGTGATGGTAGCGGCGCTGGTCGGGCACAAGGATCCGGTCACTTTCGTTCGCGCGATGGACGTTGCGCGTCGTTCGGTGCCGACGATTCAGGGGCTCATGGTGGGCGACGGCGAGCTTCGCGCCGATGTCGAGCGCGAGATCGCGGCGCTCGCGCTCGACGACTGCGTGCACCTCGCCGGCTATCGCACCGACGCTGACTCGCTGATGTCGGCCGCCGACGTGGTCGCCCTGAGCTCGAGCGACGATGGGATCGGTGGCGTCGTGATCGACGCGATGTCGTTCGGAAAACCGGTCGCGTCGACGGCGGCCGGCGGAATCCCGGAGGCGGTCGTAAATGACGAGACCGGGCTCCTGGTCCCGATCGGCGATGCAAGCGCGCTCGGCGCCGCGATCGCGCGGCTCGCCACCGATCGTGAGCTCGCGCAGCGCATGGGCGCGAATGGAATTCGACGGGCCCCGCTCTTCTCGATCGACAACACCGTCGAGCGAACGCTCGCGGTCTACGAGCGGGTGCTCTTGGCGCGCGCCGGGTAGACCGCGCGCCACCGCTCCACCCGGGCGAGCACATCCCGCACGGTGATGTGCTGCATGCGGCCCAGCCGGTGCGCGAGCGAGATCGGATAGTCCTCGCCGGGATCGCCATAGGCATCGACGATGAGATCGCGATAGCGGCCATACGGCCCGACGCGCTTCGGGTTGTTGTAGCCCATGAGGCTGATCACCGGCCGCTCGAGCGCCACCGACATGTGCAGCGGTGCCGTGTCGAGCGAAATCACGAGCTCGGATGCATCGAGGATGGTGACGAGCTCGCGCAGCGGCACACCCAGGGTACTGTGCACGCGCACGCCACTCGCCTGAATGGCGCGCGCCGTTTCGACCTCGCGCGTCGAGCTCCCGCCCGCGAGAACGGATTCCAGGCCAAAGTCGGTGCGCAGCGCCCTCGCGAGCTGCGCCCATCGCTCGGGGAGCCACTCTTTCTCCGGATGCGTCGCGCCGATCACGAGCGTTGCGAAGGGGCGGGGGAGCGCGGCGAGCACCCTCTCGCGATTCGCGATCTCGGAGGGCCAGGGACCGAGCTTCCACTCGAGTGAAGATGCGGGCACGTCGAGCGCGGTGAGAAACTCGAGATATTGATCCTGCACGTGCTGCGGCGAGTGCGGCGGAATCCGGCGATTGGTGAACAGCCAGTTGAGGTCGCGCGCTCGCGCCTTATCGAAGCCCAGCTTCTCCGGCGCGCGCGCGAATCGGGTAACGAGCCCCGCCTTGATGTAGACCTGCAGATCGATGACGAGATCGAAGTCGCGCGATGCAAGCTGCTTTCTCAGCGCGAGCAGTCCGCTCCAGCCGCGGCTCTTTTCGAAGACGAGAATCTCGTCGATGTCGGGATGTCCGCGCACGAGCGACGCGGGACCAGGCTGCAGAATCCACGTGATTCGCGACGAGGGCTCGTGCCTTTTGAGCGCCGTCACGACCGGCAATACGTGCACCGCATCGCCAATTGCGCTCATCATCACGATGCAGATGCGTCGCCCTTCGCCGCCGCTCGTCATCGCGTGAGTTCGATCAGCTCCAGTGCGCTGCTCTCGATCGCCAGCAGATCGGCCTCCTCGATCGGCAGCCCCTGCATCCGTCGCCACTTCACGGCCGATCTCGAGAGCCGCCGGAGATTCGCCTCGAGGATACTCTGCTTTCCAGGCGTGTCGAACCAGACCCGGTCGACATCGAGGGCATAGGCCTCTACTCCACCGTAGTTGTTGTCCGCGATGAGGATGTTCTTGATGTTGAGATCGGGATGTCGCGCGCCCGCGATGCTCAGCGATGCCAGCAGCTTCCCCGTGGCAGCGATGAGCGAGTGCTTCGAGTCGCTGCGCGAGAGAGCGCCGAGCGCCGCGGCGAGATCGCGGCTCCGCGGGACCTCACGCGTGACGACATCGGCGCGCCGGAACATCGCGCCCGCAGGGTACGTAGCGTACGCCACGATCTCCGGTGTGGCGACGCCGAGTCGCCGCAGCTTGCGCGAGAGCTCGAGCTCGTGCGGCGCGCGAGTCCCACCCAGGAACTTGTCGTCGCGCAATCCGCCGAGCAGTCCGCCGTGGCGCGATCGACGTACGACCACCCGGTCACCGCTCGCGAGCGGCACGGCGTACGCGAGCCCGCGTCCCTCGAACGACCTCGCCTCCGCGTGGTGCTCGGCAAACCCGTAGAAGGTGCCATCCGCGAGCGCCTCGCGAAGTGGAGCCTCGAGTGTCGCCAGCGCAGCGCCTTCGATGCCGGATGCCCTCAGCGCGACGTAACCAGGCGGCACGAGAAATCCCGTCACGCGCTCACGCGCTCGTCGCCACGCTGTGAACCGGGATCGCCTGCGTCTTTCCCTTGAGCTCCATAGTCCCGCGCTCATGCATTGGCGGAGCCTCGCTGAGTGCGTCGCGCATCGCGTCGGTGATGAGGATCTCGCCACCGCCTGCCTCGGAACAGAGACGGCTCGCGATGTTCACCACATCACCGATCACGGTGTACTCGAGACGGCGCTCCGAGCCTATGTAGCCAGCGAAGCTCTCGCCGTAGCTCAGGCCGATCCCGATCTGCAGCCGAGGCCCCCCCTCACTCTCCCACCGTTCATTCAGCGTTTCGAGCTCGCGTATCATGTCGAGCGCCGCATCCATCGCGCGATCCGCATCATCCGCCGCGCCGATCGGCGCGCCCCACTGCGCCATCACCGCGTCGCCAATGAACTTGTCGAGCGTGCCGCCGTGCCTGAACACGATCTCCACCATCACGGTGAAGTATTCGCTCAACAGCTTCGCAACCTCATCCGGCTTCATCGTTTCCGAGAGCGCCGTGAAGCCACGGATGTCACTGAACAACACCGCCACGGTGCTCTTGTCGCCGCCGAGCCTGAGTTGATGCACCGATCCTGCGATCTGCGCGGCGAGTCTCGGCGCGAAGAAGCGCTCGAAGTTGCCACGGACCAGCGTTTCGTGGCGAATGCGCTCGGCGAATCTGCTGTTCTCGAGCGCGACGGCCGCAATGTTCGAAAACGCCGTGAGAAATTCGAGGTCTTCCTCGTTGAAGCGGTGCGTCGTCGTGATGTTGTCGACGTACAGCACGCCCTGCACGACGTCCTCCGTGCCGATCAGCGGCGCACACATCGCCGAGCGCACGCTCTGCATCAGGATCGACTGACCGCCGAAGCGCTGGTCCTGGGGCGCGTTGTCGGAGAGCACCGCGACCTTCTCGTCGACGACCATTCGCGCGATCGACTGCGGGATCGCCTTCCCCGTGATCACGCCCTGCCGATCGCGCGAGATCGTCGGCACGCGGCCGCCGTCGGCATCGACGAGCTCGATCGCGACGCGATCGACATCGAGAATCTGGAAGACGAGCTCCGTGATCTTGTCGAGCAGCGCGTTGACGTCGACAGCGCGCGACAACCCCTTCGACACCTCGAGCAGGAGCGCGAGCTTCTTCTCGGTACGCGCCGCGCCGTCGAGCCCCGAACGATCGGCCTTCGCCTCCGCGAGATTCGCTGCGCGAAAGACGGATGCGAGCAAGCCATCGGGGCTGTCGTACGCGCGCTGCTTGAGAACGGTGGCGCCGGTGGGCGGCGTCACGGCGCGCGTGCGCTCGTCCTGCGCTCGCGGGGCGGCGGCCTGCACGATCACCCGGAAGGGCACCTTGCCGAAGGTCAACTCGTCTCCGACGACCACCGTCGCGCTGTCGACGCGCTCACCGTTCACGAAAGTCCCGTTGCTCGAGCCGAGATCGGAGACCTCGACGCCTGCCGATGTGGAGCACAGCTTCGCGTGCCGGCGAGAGATCGTGGGATCGAAGATCGGGATGTCGCTGCTCGCCGCACGCCCCACCAGTAGCGTCGAGCCCTCCTGCAGCTCGAATGACTGCGCACCGCTGGTCGAGACGATCCGAAAGGGCATGGCACCAATATGCCCCCCTGCCGGGGCGCGCGGCGAGGGGGCCAAGCGTGCTACGGGCGCTTGCGCACCTGACCGATGGCCGTCAGCATCGCGCGCGCCTTGTTCTCGGTCTCTTCCCACTCGTTCGCTGGAATGGAATCCGCCACGATTCCCGCGCCAGCCTGCACCGAGGCGACGCCATCCGCGATCACGCACGTCCTGATCGTGATCGCGAGATCCATGCGTCGGTCGCCGGCAGCGATGTAGCCGATCGCACCAGCGTACGGACCGCGCCGCTCCGGCTCGAGCTCGTCGATGATCTGCATCGCGCGTACTTTCGGCGCCCCAGTCATCGTCCCCGCGGGGAATGTCGCGCGGAAGACATCGATGGCCGAGGCATCATCCTGAAGCTGGCCTTCGACCTGACTCACGATGTGGAAGACGTGGCTGTAACGCTCGACCACCATCAGATCGGTGACCTCGACCGTTCCGTACTTCGCTATGCGTCCGACATCGTTGCGGCCGAGGTCGACGAGCATCACGTGCTCGGCGCGTTCCTTCTCGTCGACGAGGAGCTCGGCTGCGAGCCGCTCATCATCCTCGGGGGTGAGCCCGCGGGGACGCGTGCCGGCGATCGGGCGCACGGTAACGCGGCCGCCCTGCACGCGTACGAGTAGCTCGGGCGAGCTCCCGACGAGCTCGAGTCCATCGAGCACGAGGTGGTACATGTACGGCGATGGATTGAGCGCGCGAAGCGCTCGATACAGCGCGGCGGGATCGAAGTCGAGTGCGACCTCGATGCGACGCGCGAGCAGCGCCTGAAAGCAGTCGCCGGCGAAGATGTATTCGCGGATACGCTCGACATCGGCCTCGAACTTCTCGCGCGAATACGCGAAGGTGCCGACGGCGG
>JBDTXL010000083.1:0-3303 GCA_040006195.1 Gemmatimonadota bacterium
GATTGCACGCGCTCGAGATCGACTCCCAGAACTCGCCCTCGCTCGTCGCGCCCTCACCGGTGGAGACGTAGACGACCTCGTCCTCCGTGAAGCCCTCGGTGATGCCAAGGAGCTTCGCTCGCTTCGATGCCTCGGCGAGCCCCACCGCCTGCAGAAACTGCGTTCCCGTTGGTGACGATGAGGAGACGATATTCCACTTCTTGTGGCCCCAGTGGCTCGGCATCTGCCGCCCGCCAGACGCCGGATCTGACGCCGCACCCACCGCCTCGTAGAGCATCTCGGCCGGCGTCACGCCCTGCTGCAGGCAGAAGGCGCGGTCGCGATAGTACGGCAACGACCAGTCCGAGCCCGCGCGAATTAGCATCCCCGCAGCGGTGAGGATCGCCTCATGCCCCGCACCCGAGATCTGAAAGAAGATCCGATTCTGTCGCTTGAGCTGAATCTCCTTGTCGTCCATACGCCGCGACAGATACATGTTTCTATACGCAGCGACGAGTTGATCTGCGCTCAGCGTCGTTGCGGCAGGCTGCGTGGCGGTTGCGGGCGTGGCCATGTCAGGTCAGCTCCAATGAGATCGACGGTGTAAGATACCTTCCCTCCCGCCGCTGATGCCACACGAACGGCTACCGGGGGCGCGCCGGACGCCTTATCATCCGTGGGCAGTGGTCACGCGGCTGCAACAACTCTTTACGCGAGCGGCCTCGGCCGCTTCCTGGGCGACGACATGGCTTCCGGCTCTCCAAACGCACACTGCATTTTCTGCGACATCATGAAGGGTGCCGCCGAAGTCTCCGTGTGCTACGAGGATTCGAGCGCGATCGCGTTCATGGACGTGCAGCCGGTGAACTCGGCGCACACGCTGGTCGTGCCGCGGCAGCACTACGAGTCGTTTCAGGATCTTCCGAGAGACCTCGGAATGCATCTCTTCGAGGTCGCGATGCGTCTGAATCCGGTGATCCGAAAGGTGGCAGGGGCCGATGCCATGAATCTCATCGTCTCGAGCGGTGCGGCGGCCGGACAGGATGTGTACCACTTCCACATCCATCTCATACCGCGCCGCGCGGGCGACGGCTTCGATGTGCCGCTGCCCTTTCCCGGCTCCGTGATGCCCGATCGCACGATCCTCGACGCGCAGGCCGCGCAGATTCTGGCGTCGCTCCGTGATCCGATGCGCCCCACGCCGCGCGTCGCGCCGGCAGTGGCTAAGAAGTAGCGGCGCTGTAGCACACGATAAAGAGCCAGTCCGGTGCTGCGGACTGGCCCTTCATTGTGATCGATGCTGTCGACGCGCCCTCAGCCGATGAGAGATTCCTTCTCTCGCTGATTCAATAACGCACCCGCCAACATGAACAGTGCCGCCAGAAAGGTCACCCAGGGCGGTGTGGTAATCATGCCAGGCAGCGACAAGAGAAAGCAGGCTGCTCCGAACGCGAACGCAGGAGCCGTTTTTTTCCATCCGCCGAGCTTCGAAAAGCCGATCATGATGCCCTTGACGAGGCAAAAGGCGGCGGCGAGGCTCGCAACGAGTGTCAACCCGACATCGAGTGGCTGTACAGTCATGGAGTCCTCACTTTGTGTACTCATCGAGATAGACGCACGCTTGAGTAACAATGCCATTGCTGCACCCGCCAAAATCACCTGCTCCACCCGAGCCCCCAGCTCCGAAGTCGCCCCCCGAACCTCCGCCCAGGCCTCCGGCAAAGGTCGACCTCAGCTCGCAATTGAGCAGCGCGTCCTCGGCCCTTGCAGCAGCGAAGAGAGCGGCGGCGAACGCCGCTTCGGTCAGTCCGCACACGGGGCAGGCAGCCAGCGCAACTGCTGCCACCGCAAGCGCCAGACCTGCGGCCTGGTAGGTGAGCCACTCCTGTGTGCACGGTCCAAACAGCCCAGGGAGGCTCGATTGGGCGAGTGCATCCGCGGGAGCGAAGACGTTTGCTAGTCCGAGCGCGAAGTATCCTGCCAGTCTGCCTGCCAGTGGTACGTGATCGTTGATGACCATCTGGCCTGGACCGCAGCTGGGACTAACCTTTGGATTGCACGGCTTCGTTGCCACGGTATAGACACCCTGGATGGCCCGGGACGAGAGAACGGAACCGCTGGCGGGATTCATCACCTGAAACGTCATCAATGAGCGATACCATCCACCCGTGATCCTGGTCCACGTGTTCTTCGTCTCGCTCAGGAGCTTGCCGTCGATGTAGTGCTGAACGGCAGTTGGCGGTCCGCCACTGTTGGGGTACAGGTACAGGATGTCGTGCTTGTGTTTCGTCGCATCCACCGTACTGACCTTGAGATGCGCCGCGCCAACGTGCGACACGCTTGCTGCATCGTCCGCTATGAGCATCGCGGGCTCGGATGCGGGGGCCGTTGTGGAGAGGGAAAGGCCGGTCGAGGAATGAAATCCGGGCGTATAGCTGGTCAGCACACCCGTGACGGGGTTCAGAATTTCCATCTTCGCTTCTGAGGCGTAGTACAGTTGCGATTTTTGAGGGGCGAGCGAGGAATCACTGCACGCAGCGGCGCCCGCTAACGCCGCTGCCACCGCAAAAGCGGTCGCTCCAGCCAGACGATGATTCATACGTCTCCAGATCGTGAGAGGAGAAGGAGTGAACGTCGTCGACGTGAGTGCACTCGCGTCGACTATCGCCAGCATATGTTGTGAGGTGCGAACCAGCAGGACCGTTATCGCCCCGCTCGAACCGCTGCCACTGCGTTCGCCAGCGTCTCCGCCGTCGCACTGAGCTCGGTCGCGGCGCCGTTCAGCGAATCGATCGCTCCTTCCTGCTGCGTGCTCGCGCCCGCGACCACGCCGGTCTCCGAGGCCGCCCGCGTCGCCTCTTCCTTCGCGTCAGCGAGCGCGCGCGCCATCACGCCCGAGCGATCGGCGCTCGCGCGCGCCGTATCGACGATTCGATGTCCCGCTGCCGCCACCGACTCCGACGCGAGCACGATGCGGTCGAGCTCATCGACCCAGTTGCCGCTCGCATCGGCGACGGAGAGCACTTCGCCGCGCGTGCGCTGCATCAGCGCCACCGCGCGATCGAGCGTCACGCGGATGTCGCGCACTGCATGGTCCATTCCCTCCGCTTCCGCCGCGCTCCTGTCGGCCAGCTCGCGAATCTCGCGCGCCACGACGGCGAAGCCGCGTCCGTGCTGTCCGGCACGCGCGGCCTCGACGGCGGCGTTGAGCGCCAGCAGTCCCGTCTGATCGGCGAGCTCGGTGATCGTCTCTCCGAATCGCTGAACGGCTTCCGAGATCTCGCGCAGCCGCGAGACCTGATCGGCGCCCTGCTGCACGGTCGC
>JBDTXL010000084.1:0-12867 GCA_040006195.1 Gemmatimonadota bacterium
CTCGCACACGAGGAGGATCACGAGGCGCGGAATCGCGAGCAGCACATCGCCGACGGCCATTGCGATGCGATCGAGCATGCCGCCCTCCCATCCGCCAATTGCTCCGACCGCGATCCCGACCGCGCCTGCGAGCGCCGAGCCCGCGATCCCCACCGCGAGCGAGAGCCGGCCGGCGAGCATCGCGCGCACGAAGAGATCGCGGCCAAACGAATCGGTGCCGAGCAGATGGAAGTGGTGCGCGACGTCGACGGACAGCGGCGGCAGGAGACGCAGCGCGAGTGCATCGCCGATTGCGAGCGGATCCGTCTGCGCGAGAGCAGGGACGACGAGCGCGGCGAGCGCGAGCGCGAGTAGCATGAGCATTGCCGCGCGCGTCTGCGTGCCCGCGCCCCTCCAGAATTCGGTCACGTGCGCCGCCTCGCATCAACCAACGGCAACGCGAGATCCGCTGCGAGATTCGCGAGGATCACGAGCGCCGCGTACACCACCGTCGCTCCGACGACCACCGGGTAGTCGCGCGCGAAGATGGAGCTCACCATGAGTCGCCCGACTCCGGGCCATCCGAACACTGTCTCGACGAACACCGACCCGGCGAGGACTCCGGGGAGTGCGAGCGCGAAGAGGATCAGCAGCGTCGGGAGCGCGTTCGCGAGCACGTGGCGCGCGTGCACCGATCGCGCGGGCACTCCCTTTGCCACCGCCGTGCGCACCCACTGGAGCCGCAGCAGCTCGACGACCGACGTGCGCGCGTATCTCGCGATTCCCGCGGCGCCGACGAGCGTCAGCGTAGCGACCGGGAGCACCGCGTGGCGAACGAGATCCGCGACGCCCGACTCGCCGGAGGGGTCTCGCACGCCGAACGCTGGGAGCCGGAGCCACGACGGAAGTCCGAGTCGCGCGGCGCCGTACGTGAACAGCGCGATCAACGAGAGCGCGAGCCAGAAGCTCGGTGCGGCATATATCGTCGTCGTGACGACGGTGAGCGCGCTGTCGACGCGCGTTCCGCGGTGCGCGCCTTGCACGCTGCCGATCGCGACCCCGATACCGAAGGTGAGCAGCAGCGAGATCCCGCCAAGGGCGAGTGAGATGGGGATCGCGTCGCCCAGCACACTCGAGACGGAGCGGTGCGCGACGAAGCTCGTGCCGAAGTTTCCCTCGAACACGTCACGCGCCCAGCGAGCATATTGCACAGGGAGCGGCGCGTCGAGATCGAGCGCCGCGCGAAGGCGAGCGAGCTCCGGCGCGGATGCCGCGGGCGGTGCAAGGAACGCCACCGGATCGCCGGGCGCGGCCCGTACCAGAAAAAAGGTGAGGCTCAACACGACCCAGAAGAGCGCGATCGCGACGACGAGCTGGCGCAGGGCTGAACGCATGTGGGGATGATGATGCGCACGCGCTGTCCGTCAACCCGCACAGCGGCACGCGCAGTCGTCGCCATTGCCATCACCGCGCTGGCGAGCGCGTGCGCCGCGTCGCCGCGCGCGGGCGACACCGTCGTCATCGCGTCCGGCGCGGATCTCGAGAGCGCGAACCCGCTCGTGACGATTCATCCGCTTGCGAGGCAGCTGCAGCGTTACGCGCTCTTCGTGACCCTCGCCCGCTACGACTCCGCGCTCCTGCCCACGCCGTATTACGCGCGCTCGTGGCGCTTCTCGCCGGATCGGCGTGCGCTGACGTTCACGCTCGCGAGCGGCCTCCGCTGGGACGACGGCATGCCCACCACGGCGCGCGACGTCGCCTTCACCCTCGACGCCGCGCGCGATCCCGCCACCGGCTACCCGCGCGCTTCCGATCTTGCCGATATCACGACTGTTGTCGTGGAAAGCGACTCGACGCTCACGATTCGCTATTCCGCAGCGCAGCCCCGCTTCCCGGCCATTTTCTGCGAGCTCCCGATCGTTCCGGAGCATCGTCTCGCGCACACGCAGCCGAGCGCGATGCGAGCGGACAGCTTCGCGGTCCATCCGATGGGCAATGGGCCCTTCCGCTTCGTGCGGAGAGTCGCGGGACAGCGCTGGGAGCTCGCCCGCAACGACTCCTTTCCAGCGGCTCTTGGCGGCGCGCCGAAGCTCCGGCGCGTGATCATCGCTGTGATCGATGAGTCGGCGACGAAGTTCGCCGGCCTCACCAGCGGCGAGCTCGACCTCGCGGGGATCTCGCCTGCCATGGCGCCGCTGGTCGCGCGCGACCCGCTGCTGCGCGTGATCGAATACCCGGTGCTGCAATCGTACGGCATCGTCTTCAACGTCGCGAAGAAACCGTTCGACGACGCGCGGGTTCGCCGCGCGATCTCGCTCGCGATCGACCGGCGGCGCATCGTTGCCGTGGCGGTGCACGGATATGGCGAGCCGTCGATCGCGGCTATTCCCTCCACTCATCCCTACGCCTCTCGCACGGAGCTCACCCTCGATACGGTGCGCGCCGACTCGCTGCTGAGCGCTGCGGGATGGCCGCGCGGCGCAAACGGCACCCGTTCGCGCGGCGACTCCGAACTCACAGTCGAGCTGCTCACCGTCGGCAGCACCGACAACGCCGCGGAGCAGCTGATCCAGTCCGATCTCGCGCGTATCGGTATCCACGTCGAGATCCGCCAGCGCGAGCTCGCATCCTTCCTCGCGGAGGCGCGCGCGACCCCGCGCCGCTTCGATGCACTCTACACGGGCATTCCCGGCGATCTCTCACTGTCGTATCTCTCCGCCATGTTCGATTCCCGCTTCTCGGGCAGCGCGCTCGACTACGCCGGCTTCCACGAGCCCAGCCTCGACACGCTCCTCGCGGCCGCGCGCGCCGCGCCCGGCTCGAGCGCGCGCGCGCGATCGAGCGCCGTCGAGCGCGCGCTCGGCGACGCCATGCCCGTCGCCTGGGTCTACCACGCGCGAGGAGTGCAGGGCGCGTCGCGCCGTCTGAGCGGCGTCACGATGGATCTTCGCGGCGAGCTCGCCACGCTCGCCTCGTGGCACATCCTGGCTCGGTCGAGGTCTCATTCCGACTCACTCACGCCGCCCCGATGATTCTCTTGAATTCAAGAGATCTCGCTGCACGGCGCAGCGTCGCTGCCGGCGCGCGGTCCCCGCTTGCAGCCTCTCTGCACGCGGACATGGAGCGCGTCCTCCGCGAGGCACCGGCGATCTCCGGCCAGAAGGCGATGCTCACACGCGACGGCGGCCGCTGTCCGGACGATGGCGCGCCGCTCGACTTCGATCCCTACTCGCCCCACGCACACCGCTGCCCGACGTGCGATCAGTTCCAAACCGGCGAGCGCCACCATCGCTGGTGGCTCATGTTCGCCCAGCTCTGGCGCGCGGAGCGGGCCGTTCACGCCGCAACGCTCCACGCCCTCGGCGACGAGCCCCGACTCGCCGCCTTCGCGCGCGCCACGCTCGACGAGTATGCGGATCGCTACGGCCGCTATCCGCTCGACGACAACATCCTCGGCCCCTCGCGCCCCTTCTTCAGCACCTACCTCGAATCGATCTGGCTGCTGCAGCTGTGCATCGCCGCCGATCTCCTCGACGCTGCCGGCTCCGGCGAGTCGTGTACCGCGCGTTTTCGCGAGCGCGTCGCAGTGCCGAGCGCAGCGCTCATTCGGTCGTACGACGAGGGCGAATCGAACCGGCAGCTCTGGAACAATGCCGCCCTCATCGCCGCCGGGCTCTCGCTCGGCGACGACGCCGTCGTCGCTCACGCCATCGACTCGCGCTCCGGACTCGTGGCCCAGCTGGGTGCCGGATTGCTCGAGGATGGCAGCTGGTACGAAGGCGAGAACTACCATCTCTTCTCTCATCGCGCACTGTGGTACGGCGTCACGATGGCTGAACAGGCCGGCTACACACTCCCCTCGGCGCTCCTCGCGCGATTCCAGGCGGGCTTCTCGACGCCCTTTCTCACTGCCTTTCCCGATCTCACTTTCCCCGCGCGCCGCGACTCGCAGTTCGGCGCCTCACTGCGCCAGTGGCGCACCGCCGAGTCGTGCGAGCTCGGCCTTGCGCGCGCGGACGACGACCGACTCACCGCTGCTCTCGCCGCGCTCTACACCGACGACATTCCTCATCGCGACACCGGCCGCTGGCGCTCTGCGGCCGAGTCCGAGCGCAACGAGCCCGCGAGCGCGCTCACTCGCTCCGACCTCGGCTGGCGCTCGCTCCTCTTCGCTCGCGAGTCGCTGCCCATGCTCGGCCGCGCACCGATGCAGTCGGCGCTCCTCGAGGGACAGGGGATCGCCGTCTTCCGACGCGACCGCGCGAAGGCATACGTCGCGCTCGACTACGGTCATCACGGCGGCGGACACGGACATCCCGATCGGCTCAATGTCCTGCTCGCGCACGGGAGTCGCCGCATTCTCGACGATATGGGTACGGGGAGCTACGTCGACCGCTCGCTCCACTGGTATCGCAGCACTCTCGCGCACAATGCGCCGCTCGTGAACGGCCGCTCGCAGCCGCGAACCGACGGATATCTCGTGGCCTACGACGAGCGCGGAGAGCTCGGCTGGATTCAGGCGCGGTCGCGGATTTCGGACGAACCGCCGGTCGAAGCGACGCGTGCGCTTACCGTCACTGATGCTTTCGTCATCGACGAGCTTCGCTGGTCAACGACGCACGCCGTGCGCATCGAGCTTCCCTTCCACGCGCGCGTGCGACTCGAATCGGGCACTCCACTCGACTGGACCCGCGCGCAGCTCGATGGTGGAGACGGACTGGAGGACGGTTTCGCGTTTGCGAGCGACGCGCAATTCACGAGCATTGCGGCGAACACGGTCGTCCGCATGGTCGACGAAGACTCGGCCGCCACACTCGCGTGGACGACCAGCTCGGGAGCGGCCGAGTGGTGGAGCGCAATTGCCCCGGGGCATCCGGGCGCCGGGAATCAGCGATTCCTCATCCTGCGAATGCACGAAAGCAACGGCCGCATACGTACAGTCTGGAACTGGGGCTCAACCGTCTCCAACGTCGTCATCGCCGAAGGGCAGCTGCGAGTCAATCAGCGCGGCGGCGCCGTCACCACATACGAGTGGCGCGACGATGGCGCGCTCATCGCACGCTTCGACGGGCCAATTGAGAGCGCGACGCTCCTCACCGGCTTTCACGAGCGCGAAAATATCGAGCACGATGCCGCCGAGCTCACGCCGCCTTCAGCGCCTCGCCTCCATCCGCTCCCGTTCTCGCGCGAGCTCGCCGAGCCCGAGTACCGCGCCTCCGAATACCCGTGGTCCATCGCCGACACGCCGCGCGCGCGTGTGGACATCCAGGCCGATCCCCTCGAGCTCGAGATCCGCGTGGATGTTCACAAGTCCCCGCTCTACTTTCGCGATGCCGGCGCGCCCGATCCCTCGCTCGACAACGAGAGCGCCGACATCAACAGCGACGGCGTGCAGCTTCATCTGTGGTGCGAGGGATGGCGCGAGCCCGCATCGTGGCTCGCGGTCCCGGAGAGCAACTTCTCCAGCACGCGCGTCCGCCAAATCGCGGGCGGCGCCGACGCGCCGCCGATCACCGCCGAATCGCGCGAGACCATCGGCGGCTACGAGCTTCGCTTTACTATTCCCCGGTCGTCACTCCACGTCAATGATGTCTCGCTCGATATTCTCATCAACGACATGATCTCCACTCGTCAGCGCCGCCGCGGCCAGCTCGTTCTGAGCGGCGCCCACGGCGAGCGCGTCTATCTTCGCGGTGATCGCCAGCCTCGCTCGAGCTTTCTCCGCTTCCGACTCCCGTCGTGAGCGTCCTCGATAACGTCTGCGTTGTTCTGGTCGAGCCGCAGGATCCCGTCAACATCGCCGCCGTCGTGCGCGCGATGAAGAACATGGATGTCCACCGGCTGCGTCTTGTGAACTCCGTGGAATACGATCCCTCGCGGGTCGAACGCGTCGCCCACGACACGCGCGACATCGTCGCCCAGATCCGGCACTTCGACTCGCTCGATGCAGCCGTAGCGGACTGCATCTTCGCAGCCGGCTTCACCGCCCGGCGCCGCAAGGCCAAGTGGAAGCTCTCGACTCCCCGCGAGATCGCCGCGCCGATGCTTGCGGCCGCGATCGAGGGCCCCGTCGCCATCTTCTTCGGCCGTGAGGATCACGGCCTTTCCAACGAGTCGCTCGATCGCGCGCACGCCGTGGTCACGATCCCTACGAGCGACCATCCATCGCTCAACCTCGCGCAGGCCGTCCTCATCGCGCTCTACGAGCTCCACATCGCCAATGACGATTCGCGCGCACTCGCGCCCCCGCGCAAGGACGCGCCCCCCGCAAGCTCCGAGCAGCTCGAGCGTTTTTTCACGGATGCGGACAGGTCGCTCGCGTCGATCGATTTCTTCCGCACCCGAAACGAGGAGCTCGTCCTGCGTTCGCTGCGCTCGCTCACCTACCGCGCATCCCCTGATGCACGCGAGATCGACATGATGCGATCGATTGCAATCGAAGTCATGCGCGCCATCGAGCGCGCGGGCGCGCCCCCGCGAGACGAGCGCACTTGACGCTGCGGTCGTCCGTCGGCTTCTTCCCCGCATGAGCGAGCGAGAGCTGGATCCCGAGGAGATCGACGAGGAGGATTGGCGCACGCGCGCCGAGAGGATCGTAGTCGGTGGCGCATCCACCGGGAGCAAGCGCTTCGCGACGCTCTATGGAGAGGCGCACGAGGAGATGCCGTCGCACTACGTTCGCGCATCGGGCTGCCGCATCTGGACCGCCGACGGTCGTGAGCTCATCGACTGCATCATGGCGCTCGGCGCCGTCGCCCTCGGTTACGCGGAGGGCGCCGTCACCGCCGCCGTCGTGCAGGCGGCGGAGCGGGGAAATGTCGCAGGACTCTCGCACGTGCTCGAGGTCGAGGTCGCCGAGCGGCTCTCCGATGTGATTCCGTGTGCCGAGCGAGTTCGCTTCCTTAAGAGTGGCGCCGAGGGCGTTGCGGCGGCCGTGCGGATCGCGCGCGCGCACACGCGTCGCGCGAAGGTGATCGGCTGCGGCTATTTCGGATGGCTCGACTGGTACACCGATGGTCCGGGCACCGTGAAGGGAGCGCACGAGGACTACACCGCTGTTCCATTCGACGATATCACCGCGCTCGAGAGCGCCGCTGCGGAGGCGGGCGCCGATCTCGCGGCGATCGTGATCGAGCCGGTGGTCGAGCGCCTGCCCAGCACCGCGTGGATCGAGTCGGCGCGCGGGATCGCGGATGAGCGCGGGGCCGTGCTGATCTTCGACGAGATGAAGACGGGCTTTCGTCTGCGCACCGGCGGCTTTCAGGAGTACTCCGGCATTACGCCGGACCTCGCCGTCTTCGGCAAGGCGCTCGCCAACGGCTATCCATTGAGCGCGATCGTCGGGCGAGAGGTGGTCATGCGCGCCGCCAACGATGCGTGGATCTCCTCGACGCTGGCGGGCGAGACGATCGCGCTCGCGGCCGCCGCCGCGGTGCTCGACTGGCACGAGAAGGCCGAGGTTTGCGAGGGGCTGTGGGCGGCAGGCGAAGAGATGATGCAGGGGGTGCAACGCGCGATCTCGGCATCCGGGATCGGCGGCGTGTCGGTGCGCGGCATCGCACCGATGTGGCTGCTCGACTTCGACGACGAAGACCAGCGCACGCGCTTCTCCGAGCTCGCGGTGGACGCGGGTGTGCTGTTCAAGCGCGGCGCGTACAACTACGCGTCGCTCGCGCACGACGAATCCGACGTCGGCGAGATCGAGAGCGCCGCGAGCGCGGCATTCGTCGCGCTGCGCGAGGAGCTCGCCGATGGCTGACGCCGACATCGAGCCGCTCGCGGGGCGCACGCCGCTCGTCGACGTGCACGCGCACTTCTATCACGCGGCGTCGGGGCGGAGCGATTATCAGCGCGTGAACGCCTCGCGCCTCCGCGCCGGCGAGCGGATCGGGATTCGCGCGCACATCGCCTCGATCCTGGGCAGCTGGGGTCACAAGTCGCCGACGTACTTTCCGTCGTTCGCCAACGTCACCTCGGGAAACGACGCGATGCTCACGCTACATTACGCGCACCCCGATCGCATCCGCTGCTACGTCACCGTCAATCCGAACGACACGTCGCACGCCCGTGAGGAGATCGAGCGTTGCGTTGGCCGCGGGGCGGTCGGCATCAAGCTCGCCGCGAGTCGCCGCGCGGACGATGCGCTGCTCGACCCGATCGCGGAGGAGGCGGCGAAGCGCGGGCTCCCGCTGCTCCATCACATCTGGCAGCATCGCACGCGCGAGTGGCCCGGCCAGGAGATCTCCGACGGCGTCGATCTCGGGCGACTCGCGGTGCGTCATCCGCGAGCGTCGTTCATTCTCGCGCACATCGGCGGCGGCGGCGACTGGGCACACAGCTGCGCGGCGGTCGCCGACATCACGAACATCTACGTCGATCTCTCGGGGAGTGGCGTCGATCGCGGGATGCTCGATCTCGTGTACGCGTCCGTCGGCGCGCCGCGCATGCTGTGGGGATGCGACATCACGATGGAGACCGGGCTCGCGAAGCTGCGTGCGCTCGAGGCAGTGGGACTCAACGACGATGAGATCGAAGAGGTTCGCTGGCGCAACGCGGCGCGCATCTTTCCGCACAACGCGCTTCCCGGCATCCCGACGAGCGGCGTCGCCGCGCGCCGTACCGACGCCACCGTTCCTGTGACACAATGATCGACGTCAATTGCTTCATCGGTGCCTTCCCGTTTCGCGAGCTCCCGCATCCGGACGCCGATGTGCTCGTGCGCGTGCTCGAGCGCGAAGGCATAGCGGGTGCGTGGGTGGGCCATCTTCCAACTGCATTCCACCGGGACGTCACCGCGGGGAACCTCGCGCTCTTCGCGGCGCTCGAGCCGCATCGCCAGATGCTGCATCCAGTGCCCGCGATTCGTCCCGACTGGCCACGCTGGGAATCCGCGCTCATCGCCGTCCACGCGCTCGGTGCGCGCGCCATCCGCGCCTATCCGTCACAGTGGGGGATGGGGCCGGGCGATTCGCGGCTCGCGCATCTCGCGAGCGCGTGCGGAGAGATCGGGCTCCCCCTCGTGCTTACGACGCGCTTCGAGGACTCGCGTCAGCGAAGCGCGCTCGACGTCGCGCCCGATCTGAGCGGTGCGCACATTCGCGCGATCGTGCGCGCCGATCCGCGTGTGAACGTGATCGTTACCGCAGCGGGTCGCGCGCTCATCGAGGAGTCGCACTGGGGGCTAACGTCGGATGAGCGCGCGCGCCTCAGGTGGGACATCTCCTGGATCTGGGGCCCTCCCGAGGATGATCTCGCGCATCTGCTGCACACGATTGGCGGCGAGCACTTTCTCTTCGGAAGCGGGTGGCCGCTCAGGCTCGTGCAGGCTCCACTGGCCAACCTCGAGCTGCTTCCGCCCGAGACGAGCCAGCTTAAGCTCGCCGAACTGCCCTGAATACAGCTCTATACCGGAGTTATATTGTCGGCTAACGCTTTCACGCTGTGCCACTTGCGCGCGTTGTCGCCCATGTGCAGATTCCCGCTTCACTTGCGCTGCTTGTGAACCTTTTCACAAAGGCAGCGCCCTCTGAATGGACCGTTTCCGTGGCGCGATGACGATTCGGAAAAAGTGGGCGGTACTTCCAGGCTTCGTCCTGCTGACCGTCATTGCAGCAATTGCATCCGCATACACCGGCGCGCAGCAGCAACAGCAGCCGACCGTCGCTCCCGACACTGCGCCTGGCGCGCTTCCATCCGCCCGCGCCACCAACAAGGCCCCCGACACCGTCATAGTCAATCGCGGTGAGTGGGGTTATTGGGGCGGCTCTACGCCCCAGGGACGCTCACCCGAGCAGCCCATAGCCTTCCCGCATCCGCGACACGTTCAGACGCTCGGTATGAGCTGCCTTTACTGCCACTTTGCGGCGAACAAGGCCATGGACCCGGGTCTCCCCGCCGTCAACACATGCATGGGCTGCCACACGGTCGTGACCGCGCAGCGGCCGGCGACGGACGGACTCCCCGCGCGCACGAGCGAAGGAATCGAGAAGCTCACGACCTACTGGAAGAACAAGCAGCCCATTCCGTGGGTGCGCGTGCACAAGGTGCCCGACTACGTGCAGTTCCCGCACATGCGTCATGTGAATGCCGGCGTCACCTGCCAGACCTGTCACGGACAGGTGCAGCAGATGAACCGGGTCTACCAGTATGCGTCGCTCAACATGGGTTGGTGCATCAACTGTCACATCGGCAACGTGAATCCCGCGTGGAAAGCCCGCTACGATTGCAGCACGTGTCATTACTAGGAACCGCGAATGAGTGATAGCGCCACGCCAGTGACCGAGCCGAAGGCAGGCACGAGCCGCCGCACTTTCCTCAAGGTGCTCGGCGCCGCGGGCGCGACCACGGCCGCGATCGGCTGCGCGTCCGAGACGGGCGAGAAGCTCATTCCATATCTCGTGCACCCCGACGAGACGGTTCCGGGCGTTTCGAATTACTACGCGTCGACCTGCCGCGAATGCGCGGTGGGCTGCGGCGTGCTGCTCGAGGTTCGCGACGGACGCACCTTCAAGGTCGAGGGAAATCCGGATCATCCGCTGAACCGGGGCGCGCTCTGCTCGCGCGGACAGGCGTCGGTGCAGGGGCTCTACAATCCGGATCGCTATCGCCAGCCGATGCTGCGCAAGAACGGCGCGCTCTCGCCGATCTCCTGGGCACAGGCGATCACGCTCCTCACTCAGCAGCTCACCTCGGTACAGTCGAGCGGGAAAGCGGGCAGCGCGCTCTTCATCAATCAACACGAGACGGGAAGCTTTCCCGGCTTCCTCGACACGTGGCTGTCCGGCTACGGCATCCCGGCGCATCTGAGCTACGCGGCGCTCGCCGAGGGTGGAGTGATCGCGGCCAACAAGCAGAGCTACGGCGTGGCGTGGCCGTCGCTCGACTTCACGGCCGCAAAGCTCGTCGTCTCGTTCGGCGCCGACTTCCTCGAGACGTGGGGCGCGAACGTTCCGCAGCAGCTCTCGTTTGCGGATGCCCGCGCGAAGGGCGCCGATGCGCCGCGCGTGATCTACGTTGGACCGCGCCGCTCGCTCACCGGGATGAACGCGGATCAGTGGATCGCGTGCAAGCCGGGCTCCGAGCTCGCGATCGCGAATGCTCTCGCCGGCTCGGGCTCGGTTGCACAAGCGGCGCAGGCGAGCGATGTGCCGGTGGCGAAGCTCCAGGCGCTCGCCGCCGAGATCGCGGCCGGTGTGCCGAGCCTCTTCCTGGCGGGCGGCTCATACGACGTCGCGCTCGCGGTGAACGGGCTCAATCAGAAGTTCGGCAATGTCGGCCGCTCGGTGCTCACCGCGATGCCGATCGAGAGCTTCGAGGGGATGTCGTCCGACGCCGAGCTCACCGACGCGATCGAGAAGATGCGCGCGGGGGAGGTGCCACTGCTGTTCGTGCGCGGCGCGAACCCCGTGTTTACGAGTCCGAAGAGCGCGAAGGTCGCCGAGGCGATGGCGAAGGTGGCGTTCAAGGTGTCGTTCTCGAGCTACCCCGACGAGACTGCGGAGCTATGCGATCTCGTCCTTCCCGACAGCCACGCGATCGAATCGTGGGGCGATGCGCAGCCGCTCCCCGGCGTCATCTCGCTGCAGCAGCCGGGGATGGATCCGGTCTACGATACGCGAGCCACGGCCGACGTCCTTCTCGCTGTCTCCAAGGCGATTCCGGCCCAGACAGGGGCGCACCCGACGACCAGCTATCGCGAGTATTTGATTTCGCGCTATCCTGGTGGCACTACAGCGTTTACGTCGGCTCTGATAAAGGGGATTGGCAACGGTGCACTGGGCGGTGAGCGCGCGAAAAAAGGCACCGCCGCGACCACTCGGAGCGCCGCCAACATCGAGAGTACCTCCGGCGACATGTACCTCGTCGTCTACCCGTCGCCGCTGCTCGAGGATGGGTCGGGCGCCAACAAGCCATGGCTTCAGGAAATCCCCGACCCCGTCACGAAGGTGTGCTGGCAGACGGTGATCGAGATGGGAACGTCGGCTGCTGCGCGGCTCGCGATCGACGCCGGCGACGTGCTCGAGGTCGAGACGCCGAGCGGGTCGATCACGGCGCCCGCCTACATCTATCCAGGGCTGCGTGGCGACACGATCGCGATCGCCTTCGGGCGGGGTCACACTGCGTACGGACGCTACGCTGCCAACGTCGGCGTAAATCCGGGCGATCTGCTCCCGGTCGCGTTCGACGCAAAGTCCGGCTCGATGGCGTGGACGTCCACCAAGGTGAAGGTCACCAAGACGGGCGACTTCATTCCGCTCGTCAGCACCGAAGGATCGGCGCGACAGCACGGCCGCGGGATCGCGCAGGCCGTCGAGGCGCACGAGCTCGGGATCGTGCCGACGCCGGCCGAGGCGGAAAAGGAAGGGACGGGCGAAGAGCACCTCCCGGGCGACGCGTCGCATGCATTTCTTCCCGGCCTCCGTGCGCCAGTGGCGCAGGATGCACAGGGCAATTTGCCGAGCGATGACAACAAGAAGGGGATGTACGATCCGAATCACTGGAGCGGGATGGCCAAGCGCCGCTGGGCGATGACCGTCGATCTCGCCCGCTGCACCGGATGCTCGGCGTGCGTCACCGCGTGCTACGCGGAGAACAACATCGCGACCGTCGGTGCGATCCATCAGTCGACCGCGACGCCGAATCTGAGCGGCCAGGCGGGCGCGAACATTCTGCGCGGACGCGAGATGGCGTGGATCCGTCTCGAGCGCTACTTCGAGGGCGGCGAGGCGCTCGACGACAGCTTCGAGACGCGCTTCGTTCCGATGATGTGCCAGCAGTGCGGGAACGCGCCGTGCGAGCCAGTGTGCCCGGTGTACGCGACGTATCACTCGCCGGACGGTCTCAACGTGCAGGTCTACAATCGCTGCGTGGGCACGCGCTACTGCTCGA
>JBDTXL010000085.1:0-3123 GCA_040006195.1 Gemmatimonadota bacterium
TCGGTGACTTTGATGATCCGTGTCGCGTAGAGCGCGAGCATCGCGAGCGCGACGCCGAACGTGAGCCCCACAGCGATGATCGGAATGCCCTTGTACTGCGCGTTGTAGATGAAGGAGATGCCACCGAGGGCGACGCCTTCGAGCACGGCGTAGATGGGCGCCGTGATCCGCGCCCAGGTGGGCCTGAACGTCGTGGCTATCACCATCACCAGCGCCGCGATGGCACCGCCGAAAATGATCCCGGTCAGGTTCCGATCGGGAACCTGCACGATCTGATACCACGTATAGCCCGCGCTGAGAGCCGCGACGAGCACGAGCGTGAATGACTTCGAGACGGCGCCCGCGATCGTCATGACTCCGGTGCCACCTTCGGCGCGCGCGCGCGCTATCGCCTTGTCTGTCATTACTGGATTTGCGAATGCCATTTTTGTCGCTATGGATAGTGAGGAGTACGACATTCCACTACACTCGATGATACCCCGAGTGAGTCGGGATGGCATCGTCCCCGAAAGTTCGCCAACCTCGAACCATCGCGGAAGCTCCTGGAGCGAGAGATGACTCTTTCTGCCGTGTCCGTCCGGCTTACTTTTGCCGCCGCCGCGTTACTTCTGCTCGCGCCCGGCCCGCCGATCTATCCGGGAGCGAGGCGCGACACGCCGCAGGCGCTCATTGAGAAGAGCAGTGGGGTCGAAGCCTTGGCCACCTACGTTACGGCCGATCCGTTCGAGGCGGTGGATTCGTTCTATCGGGCGCACGGCACGGAGGATACGGGAGCTCGGCGCATCTCTTCGGGGAGCAAGCGGGCGCTGTATTACTTCCCGGACTCAAAGAGCGATGTGTTGATTCTCTGGCCAGGGAACAGCTCTAGCGAGAGGACATCGATCGTGATCTCGAAGGAGTAGAACTAGCTATAATGTCCTTTATCTGTTACTGTATTGTCTTAGTAGTGTCGTAAAAAGTGACTGCATTGAGCTAGTTTCCGTGAATTTCCCGGGTTGTAGATATGGCTCCACGCCCCCTCCGCTCTGCCTTCGCCCATGACCACCCGCTCACTCGTTCGCGACGCCGCCGACCGGGCTGCCACCTATCTCGAAGGAATCGACTCGCGCGGCGTCGCCCCCACGCCCGGAGCCGTCGCCGCGCTCTCGCACTTCGACCGCGCGCTTCCCGAGCGTCCGATCGATCCCGTCTCCATTCTCCGCGAGCTCGATGAAGTCGGATCACCGGGAACGTCCACCAGCGCCGGCGGCCGCTACTTCGGGTTCGTCATCGGCGCCACGCTCCCCGCCGCGCTCGCCGCCAGCATCCTCGCCACCGCGTGGGATCAGAACGCGGGACTGGTCGTCATCTCGCCAACCACCGCGACGCTCGAGGCGATCGCACTCCGCTGGCTGCTCGACGCGCTGCATCTTCCCTCCGAATCCGCCGCCGGCTTCGTCACCGGCGCGACGATGGCGAACTTCACCTGCCTCGCCGCTGCACGACACGCGCTTCTCGAGCGCGCCGGATGGAACGTGGAAGAGCAGGGGCTCTTCGGCGCCCCGCCACTCAATGTCGTAGTCGGCGACGAAGTCCACGTCACTCTTCTGAAAGCGCTCGCCCTCCTCGGACTCGGCCGCGCGCGCGTGACGCGCGTTCCCGCCGACGCGCAGGGGCGCCTGCGCGCGGATCTGCTTCCGCCGCTCGACGATCGCACCATTCTCTGTCTGCAGGCCGGCAACGTGAACACCGGCGCATGCGACCCCATGTCGGAGCTGATCCCGCGCGCGCGCGCCGCGGGCGCATGGGTGCACGTCGACGGCGCCTTCGGACTCTGGGCTGCGGCAACTCCGCAGCGCGCAGCTCTCGTCGCCGGCGTCGCCGCCGCGGACTCGTGGGCGCTCGACGCGCACAAATGGTTGAACGTTCCATACGACAGCGGCGTCGCCATCTGCCGCGATCGCGACGCGCTGCGCGGCGCGACCGCCGTCACCGCCGCGTACCTCGTGCAGGGCGCAGAGCGCGAACCCTGCGAGTACACGCCCGAGCTCTCGCGGCGTGCGCGCGGCGTCGACGTCTGGGCCGCCATCTCATCGCTCGGCCGCTCCGGGATCGCCGAGATGATCGAGCGCAGCTGCGCACAGGCCACGCGTTTCGCCGAAGGGCTGCGCGACGCAGGCTACGAGATTCTCGCCGATGTAGTGCTCAATCAAGTGCTCGTGAGCTTCGGCGACGACGAGGCCACCAGACGCGTGATCGCAGGAATTCAGACGGACGGCACCTGCTGGTGCGGCGGCACCGTCTGGCACGGTCGCACGGCGATGCGAATCAGCGTGTGCTCGTGGGCGACGACGGATCGCGACGTCGAGCTCAGTCTCGCCGCGATGCTCCGTGTCGCGAGCGAGGTGGTCGTCGCTCGCTGACTCGCGCAGCTACATCTCGCTCGAATACGTCTCGGGCGGCGCGCCGCTCACTTCCATCTGCATGTGCAGCGGTTCCACGAAACCTTCTTTCGTCGCGATGCGCCGAGCGAATCGTCGCTAGGAGCCCTGGCTCTTTACCATCTGAATGCACGCAACGATGCGCATCACGCGATTGAGATGCTTCGGCAGAAAGGCCGCGAGTGAGTCGCTCTTCATCGCGGGCAGCCTCGAGAGATCCGTGCGCACGGAGTCGATCACCGAAACCCAAGCCGGGTCTGCCTGCACGTGCATGTCGCGAATGCGCTTTTCGAAGTTGGTGAGCATGCCATTCACCAGCTGCTCGTGCGCAGGGAGCTTTCCAATTGCGGCGGCCGGCGCCGCATCGCGGAGCGCGATCACGTCGCTCGTCACGGCCGCAACAGTCTTCTTGACGTCGCTATCCGAATTGGCGGATGATGCCATCACCGGCGGCGCGAGCAGCGATGCGGTGCTGCTCGTATCGAGGGCGGCGGCGGAATCGGCGCCCCTCCCGGTCGCGGGAGCGTTGCAGGCGACGGCGAGTGTGAGAAGCGCAACGAAGCGGAGTCGCGTTGGTAGACGCGGCATTGAGATCTCAGGTCGAATGACGGCGGTTGACCGCCGAAATGTGTGCAAGCAGGTCACTTTCATCGCATTCTTCACGCCCGGAAGCTACTCCCTGCCGCGACGAGGCGCAGTACTC
>JBDTXL010000086.1:0-4687 GCA_040006195.1 Gemmatimonadota bacterium
CTGATCGGCCTCACAGGCAATATTGCCTCAGGAAAGTCCACCGTTGCGCAGATGCTCGCGGACCGCGGTGCCACGCTCATCGATGCCGATGAGCTCGCTCGCGACGCCGTTGCGGTTGGCAGCGACGGCCACCGCAAAATCGTGGAGCGCTGGGGCGACGATATCCTAAAAGCCGATGGCGGGCTCGACCGTGTGGCGCTCCGTCAAATCGTCTTCCAGGAGCCCACCGAGCTCGAGGCACTCAACTCGATCGTTCATCCGGAAGTATCCCGTCTTCGTGACGACCTCATCAACGAAGCGCGCGATCGCGGTGACGAGACCGTCGTGTGCGACATTCCGCTCCTCTTCGAGCGCAATCTCGTAAACGACTTCGACCGCATTGTCCTCGTCGACGCGCCACGCCCTCTTCGCCTCGAGCGCTTGACGCGAGAGCGCGCCCTCGGCCAGACCGAGGCGATGAACATGATCGCGTCGCAGATGCCGGCCGAGCTCAAGCGCGCGCGCGCGGATTACCTCATCGAGAACGAGGGGAGCATCGAAGCCCTGGAGAAACGCGTCGACGAAGTGTGGCGCGCGCTGCACGCCACGAGCTGATCGCGCCGTGAGCAAGGTCCCGGACGAGCTCCTGTATTCGGAGGAGCATCTCTGGGTGGAGTGGACGGACGACGTCGTCACGGTCGGGATCACCGACTACGCGCAAAAAGAGATGGGCGACACCGTCTTCGTCGAGCTTCCCTCGCTCGACGAAAAGTTCGCGCGACTCGACGTCTTCGGGACCATCGAAGCCGTGAAGGCCGTATCGGAGCTCTTCTCCCCCATCGGCGGTGTCGTGCTCGCAACCAATCCGCGCCTGGCGAAGGAGCCGGAGCTCCTGAACACCGATCCGTATGGCGAGGGATGGCTGATCCGAGTCCGCCCCTCGTCCCTCGCCGAGCGCGATGAGCTGCTCGGCTCCGCCGAGTATCGCGAGCACACCGGCGACTAACCGCTGGTGTGGCAAGCACGTAGCGGCCTCCGCCAATGAATCGTCCGCCGCCGTGAGTCGTCTCTGCAGAGGGGAAATCCCTCTGCGCTGACGTGCCCTACTTTCCAGACAACCACATGCGATTCTCCCGCCGCGTCCCCGCGCTTTGCGCGCTCGCCCTCAGCGCCTGCAGCCACGATGGAACGTCATCCGGCGCGAAGCATCCAACGACGCTCGTGTTCACGCAGCCATCCGACGCGGACAACCTCGTGCCCGCGCTCTCGACTAGCGAAATCGGCGCGCAGGTAGACGCGATGCTCTTCGAGAAGCTCGCGGAGATCAACGACTCGATGAACGTGATTGGCGATGCTGGCGCGCGCCCTTCGCTCGCCGATTCGTGGACGTGGTCTCCCGACTCACTGTCGATCGCCTTCCATCTGGATCCCAAGGCGCACTGGAGCGATGGCGTGCCGGTACGCGCGCCGGATGTCCTCTACAGCTTCCGCGTCAACAAGTCGAAGGTCGTCGGGTCCTCGCTGATTCCGTTGCTCGCCGACGTCGATTCGGTCACCGCGCGCGACAGCGTGACGCCGGTCATCTGGTTTCGCGCGCGCTCACTCGAACAGTTCTATAACGCGGCGACACAGGTACGTGTCCTTCCCGCGCATCTAATGGCGAGCATCGCTGACTCCGCGCTTCAGAGCACGCCGTACGGCCGCAATCCCGTCGGCAGCGGGCCGTACAAGTTCGTTCGCTGGGTGAGCGGCAGCACGATCGAGCTCGTTGCAGACAGCACCTTCCATCGCGGACAGCCGAAGATCGACCGCCTGATCTGGAGCATCACGACGAATGGGGATGCTGCGATACTGCGGCTCCTCTCCGGCGAGGCGAATTTTCTGGACAAGCTACGGAAGCAGGACGTGGATCAGGTCGCGAAGCACCCCGAGCTCAAGATCGTCGGCTATCCATCGATGCTCGTGTACTACGTGCTCTTCAACGAGCGCGGACGCAAAGGCGTCGGCCAGCATCCGATCTTCGCGGATCGCGAGGTGCGGCGCGCGCTCTCCATGGCCGTCGATCGGCGTGGAGCGGTGACCACCGTCTACGACGCGAAGACGCCACTGCTCCTCGGGCCCTACACGTCCAACCTCGCGTCCTTCGACCCCAACATGATCCAGCTTCCGTATTCGCCGGACAGCGCGATCAAGCTGCTGGAGAGTCGCGGTTGGGTTCTGGGAAAGGACGGTGTCCGTCACAAGGGCGGCACATCGCTCGAGTTTCCGATGCTCGTACCGGGAAGCAGCTCGCAACGGCAGCAAATGGCGGTGATGCTGCAGGACATGTTCAAGCGGGTGGGCGCGCGCATGACGATCGAGCACGTCGACTTCCCCACGCAGCAGGCACGGAAGACGGCTCACGACTACGACGCCGCCTTCGACGGGATGTCGCTGGACCCGACGCCGTCTGGCATTCGGCAGGAGTGGAGCTCCACCGCGGCGAAGGCCGAAGGGCAGAGCAACACGGGGCACTACATGAATCCCGCTTTTGATGCCACCATCGACTCCGCAGTTTCGACGATGGATTCGAAGGCGGCGATCGCGCTGTATCATCGTGCCTACGCGATCATCGCCAACGACGCGCCGGGAATCTGGCTCTACGAGGCGCCTGCGCTGGCAGGAATGAGCGTGAACGTGCATCCTGCTGCCATGCGCGGTGACATGTGGTGGGTGAATCTCGCCCAGTGGACGATCAGCGACGACGCGACCAAGACCGGCTCCGTCGCCGTCGCAGCGGGCGCCCACTAAGCGATGAGGCGGCTGCTCGTGCGCCGCCTCCTGCAGGGGCTCGCCGTGGTCTGGCTCGTCGGCACGCTCACTTTCACGCTCCTGCATCTCGCGCCCGGCGACGCATTCTCGTACCACGACCGGCACATTCCCGCCGATGTGATCGAGCGCTGGCGTCACATCTACTGCCTCGACCGCCCGCTCGTAGCGCAATACGGTTGCTACCTCCGATCGATGGCCAGCGGCAACCTCGGCTACTCGATCTCGCAGCAGCGCCCCGTGCTCGACATTCTCATCGATTATGTTCCGCGCACGATCGAGCTGATGTTCTTCTCGCTGCTCTTGAGCTTCGTCGCAGGCATCGGACTCGGGGTGCTCGAGGCACGCCACCGCGGCGGCTTCCCGGACTGGGGTAGTCGCGCGATCGCGCTCTTCTTCTATTCGATGCCCGACTTCTGGCTCGCGCTGATGCTCGTGCTCCTCTTCGCGTACTGGGTTCCGATCCTTCCGATCAGCGGGATGGAGGACGTGATCAACGGTCCGTCGTTCAGCGGTTGGCAGCGATTCCTCGACCACGCACGACACCTCGTGCTTCCCGTCATCTCGCTCGTGTTGTTGACGTGCGCAGCCATCGCCCGCTTCCAGCGTGCAGCGATGCTCGACGTGATGCGAATGGAGTTCGTCGTCACCGCGCGCGCGAAGGGTGTGTCCGAGAATGTGATCTCGAGGCATCATGTGCTGCGCAACGCGCTCCTTCCGATCATCACGGTTGCGGGGCTCACGCTCCCTTCCCTGCTCGGTGGCGCGGTGCTCGTCGAGCTCGTGTTCTCCTGGCCGGGAATGGGATACATCACCGCGGCAGCGATCGGCAATCGCGACTATGCGCTCGTGATGGCGTCGGTGCTGGTGTCGAGCTTGCTCGTGGTGGTCGGGAACGTCGCGGCGGATCTGCTCTATGCGCTCGCGGATCCGCGCGTGCGCGCCGCGTAGGTGCTCGCACTTCGCTGGCTGAGCGCTCTGGCGCTGATCGTCGCACTCTCGCTGCTCTTTTGGCGCTACGCCCATCCAGCTTCGATCGCCATCGCGAGCCACCGCCGCGCTGCCGCCGCGCGCTACGCCACGCATCCATCGGCCGTCATCGCGCTCCTGGCGCTGCTCGCGATGTACGTGCTCGCAGCGCTCGCCCCCTGGCTCGCGACGCACGATCCAACCGCACTTCTGCCGCAGTCGTTCGTGAATCATCCGCCGTCGCGCGAGCTGCTCTTCGGCACCGACTACGTTGGCCGCGATGTCTTCAGCCGCGTGCTCTACGGCACGCGCCTGTCGCTCTCGATCGCGCTGCTCGCAACCGTGCTGTCCGTCATCCTCGGCACCGCGTACGGCCTGATCGCGGGATTCGTCGGCGGTGCGCTCGACACCGCCATGATGCGCGTCGTCGACGCCTTTCTGGCGATTCCCCGCATCGTGCTACTCATTGCGATCGGCGCGCTGTGGGCGCCACTCGGCGTCACCTCGCTCGTGCTCATCCTCGGTCTCACGGCCTGGTTCGGTACGAGCCGGCTCGTACGCGCCGAGGTGCTCTCGCTGCGCGAGCGGGACATGGTGGCCGCTGCGCGCGCGCTCGGCGCTCGGGACCTCGCGATCGTACGGCGCCACGTGCTCCCGAACGTGCTGACGCCCGTGATCGTCTCCGCGACCCTCGGCGTCGCCGGCGTGATCATCAACGAGGCCACGCTCTCCTTTCTCGGGATCGGCATCTCCGATCCCGCGCCGAGCCTCGGCAACATCATCCGCGACGGATCGCCGTTCATCGCCACAGCGTGGTGGGCGGCGCTCTTTCCCGGACTCGCACTGGTGATCACCGCAATGGCGTACAATCTCGCGGGCGACGGCTTGCGCGATGCGATGGACCCGCGTCAGGTTGACCGGTGATGACCGA
>JBDTXL010000087.1:0-2704 GCA_040006195.1 Gemmatimonadota bacterium
ATCCGCAACGAGGACAACGATCTCTGCTTCGTGGGCAGCCGCTCGCAGGCCGAAGATCCGAACGGCGTGCTCAAGTTCTTCACGTCGTACCGTGTGCTGCGGTATCTCGAGCGCCGTATCGCCGTGTACCTGCGCCGCGTCGCGGAGCAGCGCCTCACGCGTGATCTCGTCAAGTCGCAGGTGCGCGATCCGATCGAGGAGTTCCTGCGCAGCGAAAAACAGAAGGGCACGATCTACGACTTCAACCTCGACATCGACATGGCCGAGGAGAAGTTCGCGATGGGCGTGCTCGATATGGGGCTCGAGGTGCTGCCGGTTGGTCCGGCGGAGACGTTCAACCTCAAGATCGACACGCCGAACTTCTCGAAGGAGGAGGCGAAATAGTGGCTGCCGGCGACGGCAAATCGCCTGGTGCGGAAGATGATGAATCGCCTGCACCGCGCACGCCGGATCTGCGTGTGGGCTCGCACGACGACATGGGCGTGAACATCTCGCGTGACTTGCGCGGGACGGGCGGAAATGCGCGCGGCCATGGCGCGAGCTTTTCGAAGATGAGCTTCTCCTCGCGCGGCGCGCCGCGCGAGGAGGTTGTGGAGGAGGACCGGGCGCCCGCGAAGCCGGCCAC
This sequence comes from Gemmatimonadota bacterium, assembly GCA_040006195.1. Lineage (GTDB taxonomy): Bacteria > Gemmatimonadota > Gemmatimonadetes > Gemmatimonadales > Gemmatimonadaceae > FEN-1250. The sequence goes on from JBDTXL010000087.1 coordinate 626, forward strand.
TTCTGCACCGGTGTCCGCGCAGGCACCGGCTGCACCGCCCGCCGCTCCGGCCGAGCCGGAGAAGGGCACCGTTGTCAGTTGGCTCACGGGGCTGCTCACGCGCCGCTGAGCGGCGATCGTTTCCCCGACTCACTCTGCCGGCGGTCGCCGGCGGCTCTCCACGAACCCAATCACGAGGAACGACGATGGCTGCTCGTACTTACGGCGCCTGTCACATTGAGGCGGGGAAAATCGACCTGTGGCCCAACGAAGCACGGGTGCGCATCCTGTCGCCGCGTGATCAGGCGACCGGGCAGGCGACCGGACGTCATCAGATCCAGGGCATCAGTGCGTGGGTCAACGCGAGTGATGAGTCGCGCATCACGCAGGATGTGCTGATGGAAGTCTGGAAGTCGATGTTCGCGAACGAGATGCTGACGAAAGTCTCGATCACCTGGTTCACGAACGAGGCGAAGGGCGCCAACGTGCTCGCGAACCTCGAGTTCCAGGGCAGCGTGACGGGTTTCGAATTCTTCAATCCCGGCACGCCGATGTCGGACATCACGGATGGGCCGGCGAAGGGCGGCATGTCGATCGCCGATCACAAGCCGGAAGCGATGATGATGTCGAATATCATGGTCGTGCAGTTCGTCGCGACGACGACTGACAAGGGATACGGCGCGCTCAAGTTCACGAAGTGATCAATGTGTGTGGTGCGGCGATGATGCCGCACCACGCCACTGCACGCACCCGCAAACGGCGAGTCGATGACCGGACCTTCGCTCAATACACGATTCGGCACGATCTTTTTTTCCCTCGACAACGGGATATCATTCGAGGTCGATGACGCACGAGTCGAGATCACTCGTGCGGTGAATTCGGTCGGCCGGCGCACGGGCTCTTCACTCGATATCCGCGTTCACGTCGTGCTCGATCTCAACACGCTCAGAGGCAGCGACGTCACGCCCGAGCTGTTCAAGATCTCGATCCAGGCCGACGATATCGTGCAGGGTTTCAAGGTCGATTGGCACAACCCCGTCTCCGGTGCGCTGGACGGGTTGGGTCCACTGGCGCGGCAGCTCTCGTTCTCGGGATGGATCGCCGGCTTCGAGTTGTATCGCCCGGAGAAAACCGGCTCCGATTCGTTCGGAGATGGCGAAGCCTCGGCGGGTACGCGGCTCGGCCGCGCCGACAATCTGCTGCATCTCACGGTCGCCGTCGTGACCGACGACGACAACATCGCCAATCTGACGCTCACCGAGTGACGGCACCCTTCGCCTCCGCCCGGATGCTTTCGCTGCCGCTCCGCATCACGCCGGAGGGACAGCTCGAGCGCACGGATCCACTGTCATCGCTGCTCGAGATGATGCGCGCGATGGCGGCGACGTCGCGGCAGGCGTGGCCTCATGCGCCGTGGTTCGGCTTGCAGGAGCTCTTCGCCGAGGCAAGCCCGGACGTGCAGGAGCATCCGCGTCTCGTGCTCGCGCTCAACGCGGCGTTCGCGGGACTCGGGATCAACTGGGCGCGCGTCTCGTCGGTACGAAAGCCGCATACGCGCGTGCACGGTGAGCGCAACTTCGACATCACGCTCCTGATCGATGGCAAACCCGCCTTCGGGAATGTCGCCGCGTCCTCCCCGATGGCCGGTTAGCCGCGCATGGCGACTCGTGTCGAGGTGACTATTGGGGCGCTGACACTCCGCGACCGCGAAGTCGAACACCTCGAGATCGTGCAGGAGCTCGGCGAGCATCATCGTCTGACTATCACGTTCCACCGCGATCCGAGCAAGACTATCAAGTTGGCGGACTTCGTGAATCCGAAGGTGACGGTCACCTTTACGGACGACGTTGCGAAGAAAAGCTCGACGCCATTCGTCGGGCTGATCGATTCGTGTGAGGAACAGCATCAGCTTCGCGGCGGATCGATCTTCGTGATGGTCGCGCTCTCGGACTCGGCGAAATTCAGCGCGCGCCATCACAAGGGGAATCTGCTGAGCGGGAAGATCACCGACATCATGACCGCGTTCGAGATCAAGGTCGTCGGCACCATTCCGTTTCAGCGGATTCAGGACTGGCGGCAGGCGGGCGAATCGGATTTCGC
>JBDTXL010000088.1:0-2948 GCA_040006195.1 Gemmatimonadota bacterium
TCTCCTTCGTGCTCGCGAACTTCGGAATCGCGATCGCGGCCAAAATGCCGATGATCACGACGACGATCAGAAGCTCGATCAGCGTAAAGCCCTTGCGCATGCGCGACATGTTGAATCTCCTGTATCGGTTAACTGCCTGACTGCATCCCCACATTCGGGTGGGTGCCGTTTGCTTCACGGCTCCCTCTAAAGCACGCGCGGTGCCGTCAGGCTGAGCTCGCCTAAGTCGTTATCAGACAACAATTTATGAAACATATCTTCCACTGCGTACGCGATTTTACATGGCATATTGCCGAGTGAATTGCAGATTCCGGCATCCGTGGCGGCACACGCGGTTCGTTGGACGTTACCCCGTTCCGGTCGCATAGCCCAGCACCGCAAGGAAATGACACAGGCTCCCTGCAGCCACGAAGACATGCCAGATCGCGTGTCCATACCAGAGCCGTCGGTCCGTGGCGTAGAACACCACCCCGCCCGTATAGAAAAGCCCTCCCACCACCAGCCACACCAATCCCATCCTGGGCACATGCTCGAGCAGCGGCTTGATCGCGATTAAGGCCATCCATCCCATCCCCACGTAGATGGCCGTGGACACCTTCTCGTACCGAAAGCCAACCGTCGCCTTGAGCAGCACACCCGCCGCCGCGAGCGTCCACGACACGGCCAGCAGCGACCATCCCCATGGCCCTCTGAGCGGACCGAGCGCAAACGGCGTGTACGTGCCGGCTATCAGCAGGTAGATCGCGCCGTGATCCAGCACGCGAAACACACGCTTGCTGCGACCCGGAGGGAACGAGTGGTACAGCGTGCTCGCCGTATATAGTAGGCAGAGCGTAACTCCGAATATCGTCGCACCGGCGATCCGCGCGCCATCGTGGCTACGCGACGCGGACCAGATCAGCACGGGGAGCGCGATCAGGCTCGCAACGAGACCCGCGCCATGCGTGATCGCATTCGCTATCTCCTCCCCCAGCGTCGGATCGTGCTCCGTCATTCGCGCTCCATGTACATTGATGCGGCTGATGCAACGTACCCACACCCGCGCATTCGAAAGATGACCCGACGACTACTCCTCCTCTCGAGCTCGCGCGACGCCGCCGGCGTCTACCTGCTCCACTCCGCATCGCTCATCACGGAGACGCTGGGCGAATCGGTCGAGCGGGTGCTCTTCGTGCCTTACGCGGGCGTCACGATCGCCCACTCCGCCTACACCGCGAAAGCCGCCATCCCCTTCGCCACACTCGGCTACCACCTGCAATCGATAGCCGATGCGGCAAATCCCATCGATGCGGTCAGGGACGCTCAGGCGATTGTGGTCGGGGGAGGGAATACCTTCCAGCTCCTCGCCTCGCTCTACGACAACGATCTCGTACGCGCGATTCGCGATCGGGTGCACGCCGGCGCGCCGTACATCGGTTGGAGTGCCGGCGCCGTCGTCACTGCTCCGACGATCGGCACCACCAACGACATGCCGATCATCGCCCCCGCATCGCTGCGCTCGCTCGACCTGATTCCCTTTCAGATCAACGCGCACTTCACGGACTATCAGCAGCCCGACCATCAGGGAGAGACGCGCGCCGAGCGCCTCGAGGAGTACATTGCCGTCAATCGCGCGACGCGCGTGCTCGGCCTCCGCGAAGGGAGCTCGCTCAGCATCGTTGATGATGAGATCACGCTGAACGGAACGCTGACCGCACCCGTTTTCGCCTTCGGTGTACAGCGATCGGAATATTCGGCGAACGATGATATTTCATTCTTACTTCGAGAGCCGCGGCACGCTGTGTGACGATTGTCACGGCGCCAGCGGCCTCAGCGCGCTTTCTTACAGGCTGAGACAGTGTTAGCGTTCGTTCTTCTTTCCGAGTTCAGGAGCCACATGAAATCACGCGCGCCCATACTCCTTCTTCTGGGCCTCACACTCATTGCCTGCGAAAAAATCGGATCCGGTGGCAGCACGTCGGCCGCCGCCCCCGACTCCGTCGCGGTTCTCAGCGGCCAGCTCGCGCAAGCACGTGCGGTGTCGGCGCAGCAGGATTCGCTGATGCAAGGATTCCAGCAGACCACGCAGCTCCTCGCCGACATGGATAAGGAGCTGTCGAAGGTGAAGGGGCTTCAGTCGCACGTGCCGCTCAATGTGAAGGGCGAGAACAGCGGCGATCCCCAGGCCGCGTACCGCGCGAGTCTCCTCGGCAAGGTGCAGGAAGTCACGGCGCTGCTCAACAAGAGCCGCGCTCGCGTCGCCGCACTCGGCGACAAGAACAAGGGGCTCTCGAGCCAGGTCGCCGACTATGAGGCGACGATCACCAACCTTCAGGCAATGCTCGAGCAGAACAAGCTCGATCTCGCCGCGCTCAACGTGAAGGTCGACTCGCTCACCACCGCGAACACGACGCTCGCGTCGTCGAACGCGGCGATCGCGGATACGGTCACCGATCTCCGCAAGGCTGCGAACACGGTGTACTACGTCGTCGGCACGAAGGACGATCTCAAGGCGCGCGGCATCATCGTCGAGGAAGGATCGAAGTTCCTCTTCTTCGGCCACAAGGCGCTCGTTCCCGCGCGCAAGCTCGATGTGTCGGCGTTCACGGCGATCAACAAGTGGGACGACACGCCGATCGCGCTGCACATCACCGACAAGCCGTACAAGGTGGTGTCGCGCCAGGATCCGTCGCTGATCGAGCAGGCGCAGGGCTCCGACGGCAAGGCAACCGGCGATCTCCACATCTCTCAGCCCGCCGAGTTCTGGGGCCCGTCGAAGTATCTGATCATTGTCGAAGGCGCTTAGCTCTCTGCGCGCACCATAGAAAAAAGGGCCGGCCGAAGATCGCTTCGGCCGGCCCTTTTTTTGTTTCAGTCCCCTCGAGGCGCGTGCGCCAGCGTACTCCCTTCCTCCGGCTCGCGCTTCGCTCGCTTCTCCTCGTACATGAGCGTGTCCGCGCGCGCGAGAA
>JBDTXL010000089.1:0-7397 GCA_040006195.1 Gemmatimonadota bacterium
TTCACCCGGTCGTCGGATGAACCAACGCGTGCCTGCTCAGCTACGACTGGCGCCGCCAGAGTCGTCGGCATTCCTTCCCCCACGGGCTGCATGTTCATTGAGTTGTCCCCACCACTGCCGGCTCGCGCTCCCGAGCGTACGAAAGCACGGATCGCTTGAGCTCTGTCGCGATACCCGCCGCATTGGCCGCATCGCCCTTCACGCGTGACATGAACCACGCGCCTTCCAGCGTCGCGACCACGAACCGCGCGAGACGCGCGGTGTCCGCGTCATCGCTCAGTCTCGGTCGCGCTTCCCACAACACCGCTTCTATTTGATCCGCCCAACGTTGGAACAGCGCATCGACCAGTTGGCGGAATCCCTCGTGCTGCGACGCCATTTCGGTGGCAAGCGCCCCGCAGGGAGTTCCGGTGGTGCACCCGTGGGGCGACTGCGCCGAGATGACGGCATCGATGAAGCGCGTGAGGCGCTCGATCGGCTCTACGGTGGGCTCACGAAGCGCCATTAAACCGCGCTCAGCGAAATCGTCGAACTGGAGCTTGAGCACTGCGTATCCCAGCTCTTCCTTCGACTTGAAGTAGTGGTAGAAATGGCCCTTGCCACACAGCCCGGACTCGCGAATCACCTCATCGATCGAAGTGTCACCGAAGCCCTGTCGCCGCATGACAGCTGTTGCAGCCTCCACGATCTGAGTGCGCCTGTCTTTCATAGGCTGCATATTAAGACTGCTCAGTCCATAAGTCAAGTAAACGTTTGACTACTTCGTAACTTCCTCTGTTATAGGAGTTTAAGTATGATAAATAACTACCTGACCGTTCGGGTAGGTATTACCTCGCGCTAACTCTTGACCCGTCAGTCCTAACGGTCTTAAGTATCGTCACGCGAGAAGTTTTCGGGGTACATTCTTTCGCACCATGGGCACCATTCGCGTCACTCGCTCCTACGTGCAACTCCTCTCACCCGCTGCGCTGCGCAAAGTGCCGCTCGCTGACGGCTATCAAATCGTTCGCGCCGATCCCTGCCCCATCTCCTTCGCGCGATATCTCTACACGGAAGTCGGACGCGACTATCGGTGGATGGAGCGCACGACATGGGCCGACGAGCAGTTCGCCGCCGTTCTCGCGCGCCCCACGATCTCCGTCTGGGTGCTCTACGGACACGGAGTACCGGGCGGCTTCTTCGAGCTGACTGAGCACGACGACTTCTCCGTCGAGATCACTTATTTCGGATTGATGCGGGAGTTCATCGGCAAGGGGCTCGGCAAACAGCTCCTCTCGTTCGCGGCCGACACCGCCTGGGCGATGAAGCCGTCGCGCGTGTGGCTGCACACATGCACGCTCGACTCACCCGTTGCGCTACCGAACTACCTCGCGCGTGGCTTCGTGAAATATCGGGAAGAGGAGTACGAGGTTCCGGCGTAGCGCATCGCCCCGCTGTCTCAGCGCGGCCGGCGCCGCCCCGGCCCGCCGCCACCGCGGCGCTTCCCACCGCCGCGCTTCCCTGCTCCGCCACCACCGCCTCCGCCCCTCGGCACGTCGCCGAACTTTCGCTCGCCATGACGCGGCGGCCGTTCATCGCGCGCACGCTGCGGCTCCCGCTCGACCTCGTCCGGCATCCACGGTCGCTCGAGCAGCTCCTGCAGCTCGTCCAGCGTCGCCGCGCGCAGGGACCCGCGCGCGCCACGATGCACCGCGAAGCGCAGCGGACGATCGAGCACGGGGAGCTCACTCTCGTGCAGCGTGCGCGCCATCTTCTCCGGCAGTCGCAGTCGTGCGACCCCCACTCGACCGCCCGCACCGTCGCCGGCATCCTCCACATCGTATTCGATCGGCACCTCGTGATCGCGCACGGTCGTCGTTGACGGCAGCGCGAGCCATCGTCTCCGCACCGCGGCCGGCACAATCGTGTCCGGATCGATGCTTAGCTGTGCCGCGCGGAAGTCGTCGACGGAGTCGGCGCTCTCCAGCATCGTCGCATACTCCGCCGTCAGCTCGGCCAGCGACAGCCTCGGCGTCTCTCCCCCGCTTCGCCGATAGACATCGCGAATCTCCTCGATCGCGGCTCGATTGCGCTTCACCGCCAGATGCCGCGCCTCGAAGCGCGCGAGCGACTCCGCGATTTTCGCTCGTGCCTCCACCGCGAGCTCCGGCGGAAAAGTCTCCACCGGCTCCTCTTCGCGACCGAGCTCGAAGCCGAAGTACGTGACCTGACTCCGCAGCACGAGCTGCGAGCGCTTGCGATGCGCATCGAAGACGAGCTCCGGCGGCTCGTGCGCCGCGTACTGCTTGATCAGGTCGTAGGGAATCTGTGTTCCCTCGATCGCCGCGCGCGGAATTCCCATGCGATCCGCGAAGTAGCGCAGCTCGCCGGCGATCGCGCCGTAGCTCGAGCACACGCTCGTCTTCGACACGCGCGCCTCTTCGCCGCTCGCGGTGCGCTCCTCGATCACGAGATCGAAGGGCATGATGCGCGCGACGAGATCCGCGAACTGGCGGGCGATGCGCTCATCCGCGATCGGCAGCGTGTCCGGCAGCTCGAGCTCGAGACTGCGATAGATGCTCGCCATGCCGAGCGCTGCATCCTCGACGGTCTTGACCAGCGCGCCACGATCCTCGCCCCACTCCTCGATTCCCTCGGCGAACAGGTAGCGCGGCAGGCCGTACACGTCGCCCTTGTAGCCATACGCTGCATACGCATCGGCGAAGAGATTGTACGCCGTGAGATTGTCGCTTCCGGGCACGAGCAGCCCGCGCAGGTCTCGCTCCTCGCGCGTCATCCTGTGGAGCGACTCGATCGAGGCCATGATCGAGACGTACGGCACGAGCTCCTCGCTCGCGTGCACGAGCAGCTCGGCCCACGCGCGATCGACAGGGAGCGCCTCGACCGCCGCGCCGTACTGCGAGAGCCGCCCGTTCTCGATGATGCCGCGCGACTCGAGCGTGTGAACCGCGTTGCGATACGACGTGACATCGAGCGGCACCGGCAACTCGAGCTCATCGGCGCGCACGCCCAGGCCGGCGCAGGTGAGCGCAACGCGCTCGGAGTCGCCCGCAAGCTGGAACTCAGGCTCGGTCGGACGCAGCGCCTTGAAGCGGATGTCGCGATCGCTGAGGATGAATACGCGTCCGCCAGCGACGCGCCCGTGCACGCGCCCCGCCATCTGCAGAATCTCGTTCGCGCCCAGGTGCACGCGAGAGAGCACGTTCTTTCCGCCCTCGATGAGATTCGTGAAGCGCATGTCCTCGATCACGACGGTATCGAGCCCGTGCACGTTGAGCGCGCTCTGCCCCGCCGCCGTCATGCTCAGCAGATACGGCTTCTTCACGTCGCCTTCGAGAAAGGGACGGATGACGCGAATAGGCTCGCCGCCGTGATAGAACGCTGCGTTGATGCGCGGATATCTGCGCTGCACGAAGCCCGCGACGTCTTCCACCGCGGCGCGCGTCGGCAGGAAGACGCCCACACCGCGACGCTCCTTTTGCACCTCGCGCAAAAACGTTTCGTCGAGAAAGTCGAGCGGCTTGCGATGGACGATCGTCACCTGCGCTGCCTTGTCGGGATCGAAGGCGTGAGTCTCGAGCACCGCGGCCGATCCGAGGTAGCGCGCGTAGAACGTCGGATCGACGGTGGCCGAGAGCCAGATGAAGCGTGCGCCGACGCGCTTGCCGAGGGCGAGACAGAGCTCGAGCTCGGCGGAAGTCTGATGGATCTCATCGACGACGAGGGTGTCGCGCGCGGAGATGTCGCCGTCCTGAAACCAGCGGCGCGCGATCCCCGTCGTCACGATCACGACGTTCCAGCTCGGCGTCTCCGGCGTGGCCTCGCGCTCGCGATTGACGACGCCGACGCGAAGATCGGTGGTGCGAAGAATCGTTTCGGCGATGGGGCGAATCGCCAGTGTCTTGCCGGTGCCCGTGCCGGCGACGATGCCGAAGCCTTTCCCGTCGCCCGCGAGCTGAAGGATCTCGTCGCCGTGCTCGCGCTGGAGCAGCGTGTCGAGATGGAGGCGAACCGCGAGCTCGATGGTCTCGCACGCGGCGCGCGTGGGTGCGATGACGACGATGCGCCCTGTGGACGGACCTGCGGCCGCGAATGCTTCTCGGTCGGGCGGGAGGTAGTGATCGCGAACGTATCTCACGTTCGCAAAGTTACCTCTGGCGTCGCGGAGAGAACGACTGGTGCGGCGGACGCTGCGCTTGCTCCGTGCGTGGTCGCGGCGGCGGCGCGGTGCGCTCGCGGCTTTGATGCTGCGGCGGCGCGGGTGGCGGCGGAGCGTCGTGGTGCGCGGCGCGCTTCTCCTGCTCGTCGCGTGCGCGCTGCATCTCGATGCGCTGCGCTTCGATGCGCTGGCGCTCCACCGCGTCGTGCTGTTGCTGCTGCTGTTGCTGCTGCTGTTGCTGCTGCTGTTGCTGCTGCTGTTGCTGCTGCTGTTGCGGCTGGGCGAATGGCGACGCGGGCGGCGGTGCGGGTGCGAAGCCACGCTGATTGCCCGGCGTCTTCGCGGGGGTGCCCTCGCTCGACGTCTCGCTGCCGAAGACCACGCGCGCGTTCAACGGTCGCTTGCGGATGGCGGTCGCGCAGTCGGTGGGCGCGGGCTGATGCGTCGGCGGTACGCCATCGATCCAGATGCGGCACATCCCCGGTGGAGGACGATGGCTGTCCGGCACAGGCGATGTCGAGTTCTGTGCCGGCAGCGTAGCTGCGGAAATCGCGAGCCCGGCAAAGAGTATAGCGAGATGCTTCATGAAGCTCCCAGAGTCGTGTAACATACCCTTCAAAGGCAGAGTGTGGGCCACGACGCGGAGCTCTTGAAAATCTCGTAACTCATTTTTCACCAATGACTTAGCTGACACAAGGATTTCAACGCTGATGGTCCTGTCCTCCGCGCGACACAACGCCGTCCCGTGAGCGGGACGCGTGAGCGTGGCGAGCGTATCACTGATCAGCACGCCAGATGCGGCGTACTATAAGCGATTCGCGGGAGGAAGGAGCAGCACCGAGACGCGATCCTGGCGCGCGGCGCTCAACAGCTGCTCGAAAGCATCGCTCGCCTCCCACGGGACTCGCGCGAACATCTCGGCGAGTGGCTCTGTCATGCCGAGGAGCGCGATCGCGCCATCTGCATCCGGCGCGCACACGAGTCCGGAATAGCGAAGCGCGTCGAACGCGTGATCCACGAGCCCTCGCGGAATCTCGCGATCGGCGTTGGTGATCACGACTCTCTCGGAGCCATTCGCAATGCGATCTCGAACGAGCATCGTCACGCGCTCACCTGCGCTGCGATCGGAAAGTGCGACGTTCTCGATGGCGCGGCGCTGCATCCGCTCACGCAGCATCCCGTCCGTATTTTCGTTCTCTGTCGCGTGCATTGCACCTCTCGTTGCGCTTCTGCATCCGGATCGCCAACTCGTGCTCGCGCGATTGCACGCACGAGTCGCGCTAGAGAGTACACTCCGCGCAAAGCAGGTTCCGATATATAGTCAGTCGCAACGCAAACGTGATGGCGCACGTGATGCGCGTCACACGAATACTCAATCTCCGAACGAAATTCCCGTCGCGCGCGCGGTGAGCATCACGTCGTGATCGAGCTCGACGCGCTTCGGAACTTTCAGCACTTCGGCGATTGGCACGCACACGATGTGCGGCGACTGCAGCGCCACCATCTCTCCCCATCGCTCATCCGCGATCGCGCGCACCGCCGCGCCACCGAAGCGCGTCGCAAGCAGCCGATCGTAGCCCGTCGGCATTCCACCACGCTGCAGATGGCCGAGCACGAGGGAGCGGCACTCCTTTCCCGTGCGCGTCGAAATCTCGTGCGAGAGCGATTCCGCTATTCCGCCCACGCGACGCGCTTCGCCCGGCAGCGAGTCGCCCATCGTCCACTCCTTTCCGCCGATCGGATACGCACCCTCCGCGGCGACGACGATCGAGAAAAGACGCCCCGCGCGGTCGCGATTCCTGATCTTGTCGCAAACACGCTCGATGTTGTACGGGATCTCCGGAATCAGAATCACATCGGCAGTGCCGGCGAGGCCGCTGTACAACGCGATGAATCCCGCATCGCGCCCCATCACCTCGAGGGTGATCACGCGATCGTGACTCTCGGCCGTCGTATGGAGCTTGTCGATCGCCTCGATCGCCGTCGACACCGCGGTGTCGAAGCCGAAGGTGGTGATGGTGAGGCTCACATCGTTGTCGATCGTCTTCGGCACCGCGACGATCTTCACTCCCTTCTCGTAGAGCTTCTGCGCGATGCCGAGCGAGCCGTCGCCGCCGATCGTGAGGATCGCGTCGATGCCCAGCTCGTTGGCGCGCTCGATCAGCTCATCGCTCCGATCGATCTCGATGATCGACCCGTCGGGTTGCCGCTCGGGGAAATGGAACGGGTTGCCGCGATTGGTCGTGCGCAGGATTGTTCCGCCGAGGTGGCCGATGCCGCTCACGGTCTCGCGATTGAGGGGAATCACGTCGTCGTCGCCGAGGAGGCCGGCATAGCCGCGCTTGATGCCGAGGACGTCCCAGCCGCGATCGAGAGCGGAGAGGACGGCGGCGCGGATCACTGCGTTCAGTCCCGGTGCGTCGCCGCCGCCGGTGGAGATTGCGATGCGCATCAGGGCCGGAAAGAGAATGCTGGATGAAGGGATGAAGCGGTGTGGCGCGCCCGCTTACAAACTCTATATATCGCGCACACCCGTCGAAGGGAATCTATGCGAGAGGGATTTTCGCTGCTGGAGCAACTGGTCGTGCTGGTGGTGATGGCGATTCTGATTGCGATCGCCGGTCCGAGACTATTGTCGGCGCTCGACCAGTCCGCCGTGCGCGATGCACGAATGCAGCTGGTCTCCGCGCTGAGCAGTGCGCGCGGCTCGGCGCAGTCACGATCGGAGCGCGTGTCGGTCGCTCTCGACAGCACCGCGGGGCTGCTGCGAATTCTCGCGGGCGCAGACACGCTGCTCGTGCGGCCGCTGCGCGCAGAGCTGGGCGTCGTGTTCGCGGCGTCGCGCGACACCGTCACCTATGGCGCGAGCGGGCGCGGATATGGAGCTGCAAATTCCACCATCGTGCTGAGACGCGGCGCTGCCGCCGAAACGGTGTTCGTCGCGCGACTCGGCCGCGCACGATGGTGAAGAGCTATGCGGGTACTGCTTCCGCCTCGGCAGCCACGGTGCCGAAGTCGTATCCCGGAACCGAGATGCGGGGGATCGGCGTGCCCAGCGTGCGCTCGATGAGGCGGACCATCGAGATCTCGTCGGCGGCCATGAAGGTGAACGCATCGCCCGTCGCTGCCGCGCGTCCCGTGCGTCCAATCCTGTGCACGTAATCCTCCGCCTGCGCGGGCACGTCGTAGTTGATGACGTGCGAGATCCCGGCGATGTCGAGCCCGCGCTGCGCGATGT
>JBDTXL010000090.1:0-1516 GCA_040006195.1 Gemmatimonadota bacterium
CGCACGCTGGGCCTTCGTTTCTCGCAGCCGCCGAAGTCGCGAATCGAGAGCGAGCCAGCAACCGCCGCGACCGCAGCCTGATCTCCGAACTGCCTGCACTTTGAAACACCGCCCCTGCGCTTCATGCGTGGGGGCTTCGTTTTTTGTGAGGGCTGGCGCTCAGCGTGCGCGGCGGAGCCCTGCACCTATCCGCATGCCGTCGCCGAAGCCGGCTTCGATGAAGGGGATCGCATGTTTCCATCGTGGTGCGTTCACCCCCGCAACGATGATCGCGACGGCGCGCCACCCCGGTCCCCCATCGTAGCGCGCGCCGATTCCGGCGCCCGCATACGGCGACCAGCGAGTAGCGTGACGTGGATCAATGAGGAAGTGGACCACGGCATCGGTGCGGGCACTGAGGTCGGCGTGGCCGGCGAACGATGGACCGATTCCCGCCGCAAGCTCGAGGTGCATGTCTGGTGAGATCGGGATGTCGGCGCCGAGCGCGGCCTGAAGCGCGCTTCGATGCGCGAGGATCGCATCGATGCGCGTTTCGGGCTCGATCCCCGGCTTGGCCGCCCCCTGGGCATGCGCCACTGTCGCGACGGTGAGCATCAGCATCGCCACGAGGGGGCCGCAGGCGCCGCTCCTCACGCGCGCGCGCGCTGGCGCCGGAGGAGCAGCGTGTAGTCCACGATCGCCCAGACCGACGCCGCGCCCACCATCCAGATAAGAGGGCGGAGGAGCGAGGCGTGGAGCACGAGCGCGAGCACGGTGGCGAGCTGCAGCACCGTCACGACCTTTCCCGACATCCGCGCCTTGAAGTTCTTCGGGTCGAGATCCTTCAGCAGGTACGCGACGAGGAAGCCGACGGCAGTCGCGAAGTCGCGGAGGAGAATGGTGAAGTAGTCGAGCGTCGAAAGCTCGCCCGCAATGAGAAACGCGGAGATCGCGACGAGGACGAAGGTCTTGTCCGCGATGGGATCGAGGAGGGCGCCGAGGCGGGTGGTCTGCTGGCGGCGGGCAAGCCAGCCGTCGAGCACATCGGTGAGCGAGGCGGCGCCAATGAGCGCGACGCGCGCCGGCGTCGCGTCCGTCGCCAGGAATGCCGCGGCGAGCGGGAAGCGCGAGGCCGAGAGCAGATTCGGGATGGTGAGCATCGATGAGCGGCGCACGCTCCAACATAAGCGACGGCCGGGAGTGCTTGCCAGCACTCCGCGTGCGACGTACATAGAACCTCCCGCCTGCTTCACTCGTCCATAGAGCATGTCCGCCACTCTCGCGCTCCTCCGCCCGCTCCCGCTCTTCAACGCGCTCACCTCCGAGGAGCTCGGCAAAATCGCAGAGCTGTGCGAATCGAAGAGCTTCGAATCCGGGGAATACATCTTCCGCGAGGGTGAGCCGGGGAACCGGCTGTTCATCATCGTGGACGGCGACGTGCGGATCAGCCGCCAGATTCCCGGCGCCGGTGAGGAGGCGCTGGCGGTGCTCAAGCGCGGCGCGATGTTCGGCGAGATGGCGGTGTTCGACAGGAGCG
>JBDTXL010000091.1:0-5226 GCA_040006195.1 Gemmatimonadota bacterium
CGCGGCCGCGACTATCGCACGTACATCGAGCAGGAAGGCGCGACGCTCGTCAACTTCGCGACCTTTTGCGCGCTCGAGGATCACTTCGCGGGCAAGGGCGAGAGGCGCGGCTGGCCGCAGTGGCCATCCGAATTCCGCCACCCCGCATCCTCCGACGTCGTCGCTTTTCGCTCGTCGAACGAAAACGAAGTCGACTTCCATCGCTGGCTCCAGTTCGAGCTCGACCGACAAATCGCATCCGCCGCGGCGATAGCGCGTGAGTCCGGACTCGGCATCGGCATCTACCAGGATCTGGCAATCGGCGCCGCCCCCGACAGCGCCGATGTCTGGGCGTTCGGCCATCTCTTTCTAAGTGGCGTAGCCGTCGGCGCACCGCCCGACGGCTACGCGCCGCAGGGACAGAACTGGGGACTCCCGCCGATCGATCCGCGCCAGCTCGTCGAAGATCGCTACGCATTCTGGATCGCGCTCATTCGCGCCTCGCTCCGCCACGCGGGCGCCCTCCGCATCGATCACGTACTCGGCCTCTTCCGCCAGTTCTGGATCCCCGCCGGGATGCCGGGAAAGCTTGGCGCCTACGTGCGCTTCCCCACCGAAGAGATGCTGGGAATCCTCGCGCTCGAGAGCGTTCGCCATCATGCGCTCATCGTCGGCGAGGACCTGGGTACGGTTCCGCCGGAGGTTCCGGGTGTGCTCGAGCGCTGGGGACTGCTCTCCTCGCGCGTGATGTACTTCGAGCGCGAGAGCGACGGCCGCTTCCGTCCCGCCTCGTCGTATCCGAAGCTCTCGCTCACCACCGCGGATACGCACGACATGGCGACGATCACGGGATTCTGGACCGCGCGCGACATCGAGCTGCAGCACATGGCCGGCCTCATCGATTCCGCCGAGCACGCAGCGGCGGCGCACGCGCATCGCGATGACGAGCGCCGCTTTCTCGTCGAGCGGCTCGTGGCCGAGGGCGCGCTCAAGAGCAGCATGGCGGAATCGCCGAGCAACGCGGAGCTGCGCGGCGCCGTGCATCGCTTTCTCTGCTCCACACCGGCGGCGTTGGTCGGCGTCTACCTCGAGGACCTCGTCGGCGAGCGCGAGCCGGTGAACATCCCCGGCGTGAGCGCGGATCTCTTTCGCAGCTGGACGCGCCGACTCTCGCAGTCGCTCGAGCTGATCGCGGAGGATACGGACGTCGCGCTCGCCTTTCCCGATCCCGTCCGCGCTGGCCGCTGACGTTGCTCCCGATGCGTCGATGACGATTCCGATCCGCGCGACCTATCGCCTGCAGCTGAGCTCCGCCTTCACGCTCGACGATGCGCGAGCGATCGTCCCCTACCTCTCGCGGCTGGGCGTTTCGCACATCTACGCGTCGCCGGTGCTGCGCTCGCGCCCCGGGAGCACGCACGGCTACGACGTCGTCGACCCAACGCGACTCGATCCCGAGCTCGGCAGCGACGCGAGCTGGGATGCGCTCGTGTCCGAGCTTCGCGCGCACGGCATGGGGATGGTCCTCGACGTCGTTCCGAACCACATGGGCGTCGGCGCCGAGAATCCGTTCTGGGACGATCTCTTCGCGAACGGCCCGTCATCGCGCTACGCCAGCTGGTTCGACATCGACTGGAACACGCCCGCGCGCGGACTCAAAGGCCGCGTGCTCATCCCGATTCTCGGCACCGAGCTCGCGGAGGCGATTGAGAAGCGCGAGTTCACGATCGCGTTGGTCGGCGGTCGCTACCGACTCGAGTATTTCGATCACTCCTTCCCGCTCGACCCGTCGACGCTGCCGTCGGTGCTCGCGCCCGCGATCGATGCGCTCGCGAGCGACGTGGCCGTAGAGGAGAGAGATGAGCTCACGAGCATCCTCGCCGCACTCGCCGCTCTCCCGCCTCGCCTCACCACGCGACACGTACTCGTCGAGCGCAGACAAAAGGAGGCGCCCGAGCTTCTTCGCCGCCTCGAGGCGCTCACTGAGCGCTCCACCGCCGTTGGCGAAGCGCTCGCGAACGCCGCAGAGAGCTTCACGACCGGCGATGGAGCGAGCGCGCGCGTCGAGCCGCTGCTCGACGCGCAGGTCTACGCGCTCGTCTTCTGGCGCCGCGCCGCGCACGAGATCAACTACCGGCGCTTCTTCGACATCAATGAGCTCGTCGCGCTTCGCATGGAAGATCCCGCCGTCTTCGGCGCGACACACCGCCGCATCATCCAGTGGGTGAAGGACGGTCAGCTCGATGGGCTGCGCATCGATCACGTGGACGGACTCGGCAATCCGCGCGACTACTTCGACCGCCTGAACGCCGCGATCCAGCAGGTCGCGCCCGGCGCAAAAGTCCCACTCTTCGTCGAGAAGATTCTCTCGGGACGCGAGCATCTCCGCGCCGGGTGGCCCGTTGCGGGCACCACGGGCTACGAATTCCTCGCGCAGCTCGACGCGATCTTCATCGATCCGGCCGGCCGCCGCGAGATCGAGAAGACGTATCGCCACTTCCTCGGTATCCGCCGCCCGGAAATCGACTTCCACGACGTCGCCACGCGCGGCAAGGCCTTCATTCTCCGCGGCTCGCTCACCTCCGATGTGCAGCGCCTCGCGCGGCTCCTCGCTCCGATCGCGCGCGATGATCCGCGCACCTCGCAGCTCACACGCGCGCAGCTCTCCGAAGGAATCGTCCAGATCATCGCGCGCCTCCCCGTCTACCGCACCTACATCGAGGCCGGCACGCGCGACGTGCACGAGGACGATCGCGCCGCGCTCGAGCGCGCCTTCGCCGACGCCGGCGCGCTGGCCCTCATCCGCGCGCCGCTGCTCGCGCTTCTCGGGGAGATCTTCCTCGGCGATCGCTCATCGCTGAGCGACGAGAAAAGGGCCGAGCACGATGCGTTCGTCCTGAGATTCCAGCAGGTGAGCGGTCCGGCGACGGCGAAGGGGATCGAGGACACCGCGCTGTACCGGTATTCGCCGTTGCTGTCGCTCAACGAGGTCGGCGCCGATCCCGCGGCCGAGCTCGATGACGCGGTCGGCTATTTCCACGATGCGAATATCGAGCGGAGTCTCCGCTGGCCCGGGACGATGCTCGCCACGAGCACGCACGACACGAAGCGGAGCGCCGATGTCCGCGCGCGGCTGGATGTGCTCTCGGAGCTCCCGCGTGAGTGGGCAAGGCAGCTCGCGGCGTGGGAGCGCGCGCATCGCTCGCTCAAGCAGCGGGTCGACGACAAGCTCGCGCCGGACGCGCACACCGAGTACGTGATCTACCAAACGCTCATCGGGATGTGGCCGATGGGAGCTGTGGAGAGCGCCGACCGCGATGCGCTCTGCGCGCGTGTGACGGAGTTCGCGCGGAAGTCAGCGCGCGAGGCGAAGGGTCGCACATCGTGGATCGACATCAACGAGGGCTATGAGAGCGCGCTCGCGGACTTCATTCGCGGGCTGTTCGACCGCGCGGAGTTCCTGCGCGAGCTCGAATCATTCGTGGGGAGGATAGCGCCGAGTGGGGTCTGGAACGCCATCTCGAGAACGGTGCTGCACCTGACCGCTCCCGGCTTCCCGGACATCTACCAAGGGGACGAGCTGTGGAACTACTCGCTGGTGGACCCGGACAATCGGCGGCCGGTGGACTACAAACTAGGCAATGAAATGATTGCTATGTCACCAATCGGTGACATAGCGCAAGCACAATTAAAACAACAGCTTACAGACTGCCGCAACGGTTCGCTCAAGCTCGGAATCATCCGCGCCATCCTCCGCGCCCGCGCCGATCACGTCACCCTCTTCGCCCACGGCGCCTACCTCCCCCTCGCCGCCCACGGCCCACTCGGCAACCGCATCTTCGCTTTCGAGCGCAGATCCTCCCCCGCCTCCCTCAGCGACGCAGCAATCGTCGTGGTGCCGCGCCTCACCTACTCGCTCTCGCCAACCCCAGGCGCCTCTCCTACAGCGGAGCGCTGGCGCGATACCGAGCTTCATCTACCAGCAGCCTTCGCCGAAACCCGCTGGCGCTGCGCCATCTCCAACCTCGAGCACCACTTCCCTCCCGCGAACGACACCAACGTCCGCGTCCCGATCTCCGCACTCCTCGCTGCTGCACCCTGCGCGCTCCTCCTCCCTCTCCGCGACACCCTCCAACCAAATCCGTAAACATCCCGAACCAGCACCTGTCAAAAGCTGAAGCGGTGGCCCCACCCACCCTCAGTCGCCTACCTTGATTCTTCCTCGACGTACCCACGCCCCCAACTCCGCTACATGCCCATCCCTTCAGGCGCCATCGTCGCCTACTTCTCCATGGAGATCTGCCTCGAGCAGGCGATCCCCACCTACAGCGGCGGACTCGGCGTCCTCGCCGGCGATACCCTCCGCGCCGCTGCCGATCTCGAAGTCCCGATGATTGCCGTCACCCTTTTGCACCGGAAGGGTTACTTCACGCAAACGCTGGATCCCGACGGACAGCAGCACGAAGCGCCCGTCGCCTGGAGCCCCGAGAAGGTGCTCAAAGCCGAGCAGGCGCGAGCGTCGGTGGAGATCGCGGGAAGACGCGTCGAGATTCGCGCCTTCCGATACGACGTGCGCGGCGCTGGCGGCCACGTCGTCCCCGTCTTTCTCCTCGACACCAACCTCGAAGAGAACTCCGAGTGGGACCGCACGCTCACCGATTGCCTCTACGGCGGTGACATGCACTACCGCCTCTGTCAGGAAGTCGTGCTCGGCATGGGCGGCGCGGCACTTCTGGAGGCGATGGGCTACGCGGATCGCGCGCAATACCACATCAATGAGGGACACGCCGCGCTGCTCACGCTCACGCTCCTCGAGCGCGAGATGGCAGGGCAGGCGCCGCGCGACATCACCGAGGCCGATCTCGAGCGCGTGCGTCGCCGCTGCATCTTCACGACGCATACGCCGGTTCCCGCAGGACACGATCGCTTCGATGTCTTTGAGACCAAGTCCGTGCTCGGCGACGCGAGATGGCAGATGCTCGTCGACGCGCGCATCATTGAAGACAACACGCTCAACATGACGCACCTGGCGCTCCGCCTCAGCCGCTATGTGAACGGCGTTGCGATGCGCCATCGCGAGATCTCGCAGGGGATGTTCCCCGACTATCCGATCGACTCCATCACCAACGGCGTGCACGCGACCACGTGGACCGCGCAGCCGTTTCAGGAGCTCTTCGATAAACGCATTCCCGAGTGGCGTCGCGACAATCAGTATCTCCGCTACGCGATCGACATTCCGCTCGAGGA
>JBDTXL010000092.1:0-5191 GCA_040006195.1 Gemmatimonadota bacterium
ATGGCGGGAGGCGACGATTTCGCGCGCGAAGAGAGCGAAGGCGCGCGCAACTTCGCCCGAGCTGCCGCCGAGGCTGGAGTCGAGCGAATCGTCTATCTCGGCGGTCTGGGTCGGAGCGCCGAGCTCTCGGAGCATCTCGAGAGCAGGCAGGAGGTGGGGCGAATCCTGCGTGAGAGCGGAGTACTCACGGTCGAGCTCCGCGCGTCGGTGATCATCGGCTCCGGGAGCCTGTCGTTCGAGCTCGTGCGCGCGCTGGTCGAACGGCTCCCGGTGATGCTGATTCCGCGCTGGGTCGCTCAACGCACGCAGCCGATCGCGGTAGACGACGTGCTCGCCTACCTTCTGGCAGCCGCAGATGTGGCACTGGGCGAGAGCAGAGTGGTCGAGATCGGCGGTGCGGAGCAGGTATCGTATCTGGATCTGATGCGCGAGTACGCAGCGCAGCGCGGACTCGGGCGATGGTTTCTCAAGGTGCCGGTGCTCACGCCGTGGCTCTCGAGTCGCTGGCTCGGGCTCATCACGCCTGTGTATGCACGCGTTGGCGCGAAGCTGATCGACAGCGTGCGCAACGAGACCGTCGTCAAGTCGGAGGACGCTTCGGTATTGTTTCCCTCGATACATCCGCGCGGAATGGCGGATGCGATCGCGCTGGCGATGCGAAACGAGGATCGCGAGTTCGCGGAGACGCGGTGGTCGGACGCATCCTCGTCGCTCGGAAGCACTCCGACGCAGGTCGACGCTGAGTCCAGCTCACGCCTCATCGATACACGGGAGACGTATGTGAGCAGGACGCCATCCGCCGCGTTCAAGGCCATAGAGCGCATCGGCGGGAAGGCTGGCTGGTACTACGGAAACTGGATGTGGCAGGCGAGAGGCGGCGTTGACCTTCTCTTCGGAGGCGCGGGGATGCGGCGCGGCCGACGTCATCCGGACACGCTGCGCCGTGGCGATGCACTCGACTTCTGGCGCGTCGAGGCCGTGGAGCCGGACCATTTGCTTCGACTACGCGCCGAGATGAAGGTGCCGGGGCGCGCGTGGCTGCAGTTCGAGGTGTGCAGCAGCGGCACGGGCAGCACGATAAGACAGACGGCGATCTTCGAGCCGCGCGGGCTCGCGGGCCTTCTTTACTGGTATGCGCTCCTTCCCGTGCACGGACTCATCTTCGGCGGCATGCTGCGCGGTATCGCGAAGGCGGGCGCCGTCGACGACGTCACCCCGCTGGGGCCAACTGATACTGCTCGAGCTTCCCGTCCGGCAGCTCGTACGTCCACACGCGTAGCGTACGACCGGCGAAAGTGACGCGGTAGATCCGCTCGAGCATTCCGCCGCGCTCATGTTGCGCCGTCTGGACGAAGCCGGTGGGCACGCCGAGAGGGCCGAGCGTACTGTGGAAATCGCCGAGTGCCTGGGCGCTGAAGTAGGCGCTGGCGTCCTCGGTGAGCTGTGAGCGATCGATCGTTCCCCGCTGCAAGCCGTCGAAGATCGCGCGCGCTCTCGCGGTGCGATTCTTCGTGTCGGCGTCCTCGGTGGTGAAGAGCGTGCGTCCGATCGCGCTCGCTATCAGAGCGGATGCCGGAACGGCGTCCTGATTGGTGAGGACGATGACGGCGGCGCTGTCGTCGGGATACACGATGTTTTCCGCGGTGAAGCCGGCGACCTCTCCACTGTGTTCGATCGTGCGGTGCCCGCCCGCCATGTCGACATCGACGCCAAGTCCGTAGTTCGCGCTGACGCCACTCTTGAGCAGCACCGTCGTCTGCAGTGCGCGGTACGACTCCGGCTCGAGCAGCGACTGCCTGATCATCGCGATGTCCCACTTCGCCAGATCACTCGCCGTCATCGCGAGCTCGCCGGCCCCGTACATCCACCCCGCTCCGGTCGAGGTCGCGGGGCGCAGCGGACCGAGACCGTAGCGCAGATATCCGGTGGGCTGTACAGCGGTGGGGCCGAGAGCATCGAAGTCGACAGCGGTGGTGATACCGAGGGGATCGAGGATGCGCGAGTGAACGAACTGGAAGAACGGCTTGCCGCTCGCCTTCTCCACGATGAGCGCGGCGATCACGAAGTTCGTGTTGCTGTACTGCCAGCGCGTCCCGGGATCGAAGTCCAGCGGCTGCTTCGCCCAGTGATCGAGAATTCCCTGAGGGGAGATGGCCTTCTCCATTGCGGGCGGCACATAGTCCTGCGGCCAGAAATCCTGATAGCCGGAAGTGTGCGAGAGAAGCTGGCGAATCGTGACCTCGTTCCCTCGCGTGAGACCGGGGAGGTATTTCGAGACGGGATCATCGAGCTTGAGCTTCCCGTCCTGCTGCAAGAGCAGCACGCACGCCGCCGTGAACTGTTTGCTGATCGATCCGATGCCATAGCGCATGTCCGGCTTCGCTGCGAGGTGCGGTTCGAGCTTCGCCGCACCGTACGCCTGCGCATACGCGAGCTGTCCGTGCGTGACGACGGCCACCGTCGCACTCGGCACGCCGGTGCTCGCGAGAACAGCGCCGGCTATCGAGTCGACCAGCGCGAAGAGGCGGGCGTTCGCACCCTGCGCATGGGCGCGAAGCGGGGTCGCGAACATCGCGGCGAGAACGATCGGTCGAATCGAGATCATACGTTTGCTGGTCGAGAGGAGTGGACGGGATCACCGTGGACGATGATGAAACAAGTTATGCGGAGGGCCATATGACGGTCCAGGCGCCCCAGGTGCTGCGGTGGGAGTGAAGCCGTGATGCGAAGGCGGAGAGTGATGCGGCACGAGCGCGCATTCACTCTCCGCCCTGCAGCTCGCCCCCGCGCTACGGGTTGGGCCGCTTGCCGGTTATCGCGTGAATGAGCCAGAGCAGTACGACCGCGCCGAGGACGGCAACGATTACCGTGTAGATGAAGCCGCCGGCGCCGGCGAAACCGAGCGTGCGCATGAGAAAGCCGCCCATCACGGCGCCCGCGACTCCGATGACGATGTCCATGAGGGCGCCATAGCCGCTGCCCTTCATCAGCTTGCCCGTTGCCCAACCGGCCACGAGCCCAACGCAGATCCACCAGATCATGATGCCTCCGACGAATGAGGAGCACGGGCAGCGCGATGCTGCATGGTGGACAGTACGAAGGTGGGGAGAGAGTTGTTTCCGCGCGTGTCCGACAATGCCATCTGGCCCGGCGACTCGTCATCTTTTACGGTAGTGCGCGCCCGACTCGCATGAGATCGGGCAGAGGCAACGTGTCGGACCGTATCCGGAGGATCGATGACCGCCGACGACGCTCGTTCCGCAAACGAGGATTTGCAGTTCGATCGAGTGGTGAACAGCGCGCCTGGCGGCGCATTGAACGGCGCGCCGGTAGCGACGTGCGTCGTGTGCAAGAAGGCGATCGACAGCGACTACTATCATCTCAATGGCAAGGTCGCGTGCGACAGTTGCCGCAAGGCGATCCAGGCGCAGCTTGCTCCGCCCGCGGGAGCGGGTGCGCTCGGACTCGCCGCGCTCTTCGGCATCGGGGCGGCGCTCGCGGGCGCGGCCGTGTACTATGCCGTCATAGCGATCACTAATTTCGAGATCGGCATCGTCGCGATTCTGATCGGTTGGATGGTCGGGTGGGGTGTACGAAAGGGAGCGGCGGGGAAAGGCGGGCGTGGCTTCCAGCTGCTGGCCGTTGCGCTCACCTATCTCGCGGTGGGGCTTGCATACGCACCGCTGTACTACGCCGCCGGCACGGGGAAATCACTCCAGACGGCGATCGCGTTGATTCCCGCGCTGCCGATCGTGGTGAGCGTGGGCGCAATGCCAACCGGCTTGATCAGCGCGTTCATCATCCTCATCGGCATGCGCCAGGCGTGGACCATGACGGCGGCACCGGTGCTCGAGGTGTCCGGCCCGTATCGCGTCGGCAGCAGCGCATCGGCGGCGAAGGTCTGATTGGAATCGATTCGCGTTCAGCCAAGTGAACGTCGAGGACAGTGCGCGAACTGCGGCACAGAGCTCGCGCCGCGCGCGGTCGCATGTCCCGCGTGCGGCGCGCTCGTATTCTCGGAGAAATTGAAGACCATCGCGGCGAGAGCCGAGGCGGCACGGATCGCGGGCAATCTCGAGATTGCGCGCGAGCAGTGGCGTGAGGCGCTTCCGTTCCTGCCGCCGGACTCGCAGCAGCACGCGACGATCGACGAGCGCATCGCCGAGCTCACGACGCGCATCGATGCGGCGAACCCTCGCGCGGCGGGGAAGAAACCGACCAACCCCGATCACCCCGCGTGGCGCCGCGCGCTCGGTGCCGCGGCGACTGGGTTTCTGCTACTTCTCGGAAAGCTGAAGTTCCTGATTCTCGGGCTAACGAAGGCGAGCACGTTCTTCTCGATGCTCGGCTTCTTCGCGGTCTACTGGAAGATCTACGGATGGCCGCTGGCGGCAGGGCTCGTAGTGTCGATCTACATCCACGAGATGGGCCATGTCTCGGTGCTGAAGAAGTTCGGCATTGGAGCTGGCGCGCCGCTCTTCATCCCGGGCGTGGGTGCGCTCGTGATGCTGAAAGAGCATCCGGCCGATGCGCACGTCGATGCGGAGATCGGGCTCGCGGGCCCGATCTGGGGACTGGGCGCGGGACTCGCATCGATCGTGGTGTTCTGGGTGACGCACATCCCCATCTGGGCGGCAATCGCGCATCTGACTGGCTTCATCAACATGTTCAACCTCACGCCCGTGTGGCAGCTCGATGGGTCGCGCGGCTTTCACGCGCTCGACAGGCCGCAGCGCATTGCGGTGATCGGCGCGATCGCAATCGCGTATCTGCTCACGAATCAGCGGCTGTTGCTTCTCGTGGGAATCGTCGCCATCTGGCGCGCCGTACAGAAGGAGCAGGGCCCGGGCGATCTCAAGGCGGCGGGAACCTACGTGGGACTGATCGCGGCGTTGAGCTGGCTGGCGAGGGCGGTTGGTTGACCCGATGAGGTGAGAGGGGTGAGCACGCGCGGGCGCGTTTCATTGGCCGGCAGGCGGCTGCCACAATTCGACCTTGTTCCCCTCGGGATCGATGACCCAGGCAAACTTGCCGTACTCGGAGTCATCGATCTTGTCGAGGACGTTGCACCCTTCCGCCTTGAGCGCCGCCACCAAGGCGAGAAGGTCATCAACGCGATAGTTGACCATGAACGAGGCTTTGCTCGGAGCAAACTGGTCGCTTTTCTCCGGAGCAACCAACCAGGCGGTCG
>JBDTXL010000093.1:0-16699 GCA_040006195.1 Gemmatimonadota bacterium
CGACCTGCGCGATCTCCTTCTTGCCGGCCGTCGGGACGCTGATGCGCTTGAGCTCTTCGACGACCGCGGCAACCGCGCGATCGATGCCGCGCTTGAGCGCCATCGGGTTCGAGCCAGCCGTCACGTTCTTGAGGCCTTCGCGGAAGATCGCCTGTGCCAGCACGGTCGCCGTGGTCGTGCCGTCGCCGGCGATGTCCGACGTCTTGGTCGCGACTTCCTTCACCATCTGCGCGCCCATGTTCTCGAGCGGATCGGACAGCTCGATCTCCTTCGCGACCGTGACGCCGTCCTTCGTGACCGTCGGCGCGCCGAACTTCTTGTCGATGACGACGTTCCGTCCCTTCGGGCCCAGCGTGACCTTGACGGCCTCCGCGAGCTGGTCGACGCCGCGCTTGAGCGCCGCGCGAGCCTCGGTATTGAAATGCAGTTCCTTGCTAGCCATATGAATTATCGGATTAATGAGAGTTTGAAAAACGAATCAGATGCGGCGGGCATGAGCCCGCGCAACGCACAACGCCGTCGTGCAGTCTTAGATGATCGCCAGGACGTCGGACTCGCGGAGGATCAGATACTGATCGCCCTCGATCGTGACCTCGGTGCCGCTGTACTTACCGTAGAGCACCTTGTCGCCGACTTTCACTTCCATCGGCACGCGCTTGTCCTTCTCGAAGCGGCCCGGTCCAACGGCGACGATCTCACCCTGCTGCGGCTTTTCCTTGGCGGTGTCGGGGATGTACAAACCACCACGCATCGACTCCGTCTCTTCCAACGCCTTAACAACCACACGATCGGCGAGCGGACTGACCTTCAGCGCTGCCGCGCTCTTAGTAGCCATGAGTCGCGTTTCTCCTTCAGTTAATGAGTTCAGACTTGCAACGAAACGAACGAGCCTCGTACTGCTGGCACTCAACCGGTGAGAGTGCTAACATCCAAAAGCTAGGCTATCGTGAGACGTGAGTCAACCTCTTGGAAGGCATGATGCGTTCCGCTCTAAGTGCGCCAATTTGAATGAGTTACGACATTGTTACGTGCCGCTCTGGCAGACCTTGCGAGTCTTACTGCGGGATTGGCAGAAGCGCGCGCCCAGACTAGTTGGTGGCGATTAGTACCGCAATGTCCGTCACTGCCCAGGCGAGGAGAGCCGCGTACATCCCGCGCTTATGTGCATGGGGAGCCATCCGCGGCGCGCGCGCGATCCACGGAATGAGCACTGCCAGCCAGGCGGCTGCCGCGATCGCGAGCGCGGTGCCGGCGTAGACCGCCCCGGACGCGTGCGTCGACAAGAGCGATGATCTCGCAAAACAGGCGAAGGCCGCGCACATCGACACGATCGACACCGCGAGGCTCGCGCGCACGCCGAGCACGAGCGCAAGGGTGTGATCGCCGCGCGCGCGATCGTCATCCAGTTGGTACAGCTGCGTCAGCGGATAGAGGGCGGCGAACAGCGGCGCGAAGCCCCCGAGCGCCCACGCACCGGCTGCGGTGAGCGGAAGCCGTGCGAGCGCCCATCCCGCGTAGGGCGTCAGCGTTCCAAAGCCGATCATGTTGATGATCCAGTCTGCGCCCGCCACCGCCTTGAGTCGAGCCGGCGGCACGCTGTAGAGCAGCGACATCGCGAAGCAGATCGCGTAGGCGATCGCGAAGCCGCGCGCTAAGAGCGCGAGCGCGATCGACTGCCCCGCGAGCATCAGCGCAAAGCCGAAAAGCGCGAGATGCCGCGGCGGCTTTGGTGGCGCATCGAGATAGCCAATGTCACCCTCGTCGTTGTCGTAGGCGCTGTTGATCGCGAGCGTGCCGCCGTTCAGAAGCAGCACCCACACCGCGAGACCGATCGCGAGCCCGCCAAGGCGCACGCCGTGCACGGTGTTGTCGATACCTTGCGCCAGCGCGAAACCCACCGTCGTGTGCGCGATCATGATCGGCCACTCGCGCGGCCGCATGTGCAGCAGGTAGCTGAATCCGTCGCCCGGCAGGATTCGATAGCCGAGTGCGCGGAGGCGACTGCTCACGCCGCGGCGGGCTGCGCGAGGAATGCGAAGGCGATCTCGAGCCCGTAGAGCGTGAGATACGGCTCGACGATGTCGATCTCCCTGCAGATCGATGTCACGAGCGGCGCGAGGCCGCCGGTCGCCACGATCTTCGGCACGCGATCGGTCGGCCACTCGGCCTTGATGCGACGCACGAGCCCGTCGATCGCGTCCGCCGCTCCAAAGAGCACACCCGAGCGAATGCAGTCTTCCGTGCGCGTGCCGATCGCGCGCGCGGGGGGCACGAGCTCGGTGGCGGGAAGCTTCGACGTGCGACGAATGAGCGTGTCCGCCGACGTCCGGAGCCCGGGCGCGATGATCCCGCCGAAGAAGACGCCCTCGGCGGTGATGCAATCGTAGGTGGTGGCGGTGCCGAGGTCGACGACGACGGTGTCGACCTTGTAGATGCGACTCGCGGCGAGGGTGTTGAGAATGCGATCGGCGCCAACGGTGAGCGGTTCGTCGACCTGCAGTACGATCGGGAGCCCCGCGCGTGCATCGATCACGCGCGCCTTCACTCCGAGCCAGCGATCGCACGCTTCGGCAAGCGGCGCCGTCACCGCGGGAACGACGGAGCCGATCGCCGCACCGGTGATCTGCGATCGCTCGAGATTTCCCGCGCGCAGCAAATCATGAAGCAGAAGTCCGAGCTCGTCGGGAGTGCGCTCGACGGCCGTCGTGAGCCGCCAGTGCGCGCGCAGGTCGGCGCCATCGAAGACGCCGACAGTCGTCTCCGTGTTGCCGATGTCGAAGACCAGAATCACAGATCCTCCTCGAAGACCAGAGAGCCGCTGCGCGCGGTGACGTCGCCGGCATTGGTGCGAACGAGCAACCCGCCGCGCGCATCGATGCCGCGCACGACACCGGCGAGCGGCGAGCTGCACCGCCTGCCACGCGCCCAGTCGCGGAGCTCGAAGTCGTGCAGCTCGGCCGCGCCGAGCGCGCCCGGGATCGCAATTGCCGCCCGCACGGCCGGCACCAGCGCCGCGAGGACATCGAGCCGATCGACGCCCGCTCGCAGCGCGCGCGCGCGTGGGATGTCGTGCGGAACGCGGCAGTTGATCCCGATTCCGATCGCGATCCAGTCGACGCGCTCGTCGCGCCATCTGCTTTCGATCAGGATGCCACCGAGCTTTCCGTCGTCGAGCATAAGATCGTTCGGCCACTTCACGCGGAGCTCACCATTCGTGAACGCCTCGAGCGCGCGTGCCGCCGCGAGCCCGACGCGGAGCGAGAGCACCTCGAGCGCTGCCTCGTCGCGCGGGCGCTCGATCATCGTCATCCAGATCCCCGCGCCATTCTCCGACGCCCACGACCGGCCGCTTCTCCCCCGCCCCGCCGTCTGCCGCTCGGCGAGGATCAGCGTCCCGTCGCTCGCGCCCTCACGGGCGAGCGGGTACGCGACGTCGAGCGTCGACGTCACCTTGTCGAAGAGCTCCACTCGCGGCACCCCGCAGCGCTCGGCGATCGTCACGACGTCCGCACCGGCGTAGAGCTGCGCCGCGATCACTTCACGCATGCGTGCGCACGTAGAAGAGCGCAAGCACCGCAAGCCCGACCACCACCCGATACACCGCGAAGACGCCGTAGCTGTGCGAGCGCACGTAGCGCATCACGACTGCGATCGCGAGCCAACCGCTGATCGCCGATGCGAGCACGCCAATGAGCAGCGGCATCGACGCTCCACCGTCACGCAACAGATGCGGCACCTTGAACACCGCGGCAGCCGCGATGATCGGCATGCTCATGAGGAAGCTGAAGGTCGCGGCGCTCTCGCGGTCGAGTGCGAGCGAGCGCCCCGCGGTGATCGTCGCTCCCGAGCGCGAGACGCCGGGGAGCAGCGCCGCCATCTGCGCGAGGCCTATGAGTATCGCGTCGGACCAGCGAAGCGATTCGAGCGGACGTGTTGCCGGTCGGATGCGATCGACGAACCAGAGCACCACGCCCATCACCGCGAGCGCCGTCGCAATCAGCGCCGGCGAGCGAAATTGCGACTCGGCGTAATCGTTCAGGAGAAGTCCCGCGATCGCGCCGGGAATCGTGGCGACGATGAGGAAGATCACGCGCCGCTCCTCGACGCTCTGGATGCGCTGCGTGCGCACGATCTGCAGCGCGGCCACGATCAGCTTCATCCATTCGTCGCGAAAGTAAACGAGCACCGCGACGAGCGTGCCGACGTGCAGCGCGACATCGACAGCGAGCCCCGGCTCGGGCCAGCCGAAGAGCCATGGCGCGAGCGCGAGATGCGCGGAGCTCGAGATCGGAAGAAATTCGGCGAGCCCCTGCAGGATGCCGAGCACCAGCGCCTGAAAGACGGTCATTTCGTTGATGAAAGAGTGGGGGTCATGCGCGAGCGACCAAGAGCGCCGCCATCGCGCACGCCATCGCGAGCTTGAAGCATGCAGGGCTGCCGGGCTTTCCCCGCATTGCACGCACGGTCGCGAGACCGAGCGCGGCGATCGCGGGGATGAGCGCGGCGAGCAGAACGAGCGGCGATTTCACGCGCGGTGCGACCCCGAAAGCGAGCGCGATCCCCGCCGCGACGAGCGCCACGAGAATCGCTGCGCGTGCGGGGACCACGCCGACGACGTTGGGCAACGTGCTGCGCGAGAGGCGATCCGCGTCACGATCATCCAGATCCTTTGCGAGCTCGCGCGCGAGGTGCAGCGGGATCGCGATGAGCACCAGCGGCAGCCCGCGCTCCCAGCTTCCCGCAGCGTAGCTCCCGTACACGAACGGCAGCGATGCGAGCACGGCGACGATGACGTTTCCGAGGAAGCCCGTGCGCTTGAGCCACGGAGAATAAAGCTGCATGAGAAGCAGAACGACCACTGTGCACACGCCGAGAGTCACGCTCACCAGGGAGGCGAAGACGACGGCAGCGATCGCCGCTGCCATCGCGATCGTTTCGGCCGCGGCCGGCGGAAGTGCGAACGATGGGAGCGGCCGCTCCGGGTGTGCCATGCGATCGATATCGATGTCGGCAAGATCGTTCCACGAATTCGCGGCGATGGTGAGCCCGATCGCGGCAAGTGCCGCGAGCGCGACCGAGCCCGCGAGCGGCGCGAGATCGCTCACGGCCCACCACGCGCCGACGAGCACGCCCGCAGCCGCGGTGAGCGCGTTCGTCCACCGCGCGAGGCGGAGCGCGGCGCTAAGCTCGCGTCGCGAGGGTGCGCGCATAGAAGCTCTCGTATTCGGCGACGATGTTCTCGAGCGCGAAGCGCGAGTGCGCATCCGCCGCGGCCGCATCACTCATTGCCTGCCACGTCTCCTGATCGCGAAGAATCGCGATACCCGCGGCCGCCATTCCCTCGACATCGCCCACCGGGCGCAGCGCGCCGGTCACGCCATCGCGAATGACCTCGGGAAGGCCGCCCGCGTTCGACGCGACGACAGGAACGCCGCACGCGAGCGCCTCGAGAGCACTCAGGCCGAACGACTCATTGGCGCTCGGCAGCAAAAACAGCTCGGCGCTCGCGAGCAGCGGCGCGACGGAATCGAGCTTGCCGAGGAACAACACCGAGCGCTCGACACCGAGCAGCCGCGCCTCTTCCTCGGCGGCCGTGCGATCCGGACCGTCGCCCACCATGAAGAGCACGCTCGACACCTCACGCTGAATTCCCGCGAAGATGCGAACGACGTCGCGCACGCGCTTGATCGGGCGGAAATTCGAGACATGGAGAATGATTCGCTTTCCCTCACCCGTCTGCTGCCTCAGCACCTGCTTGTAGCGCGACCGTTTGTAGACGAGCGGATCGATGAAGTTATGTATCACCTCGACCTTGCACTGATTGCAGCCGAAGGTGGAGATCGTCTCGCGGCGCAGATACTCGGAGACCGCCGTGAGGCCGTTCGAGCGCTCGATGGAGAACTTGGTGATCGTGCGGAACGAAGGATCCTGACCGATCAGTGTGATGTCGGTGCCATGGAGTGTCGTGATGATCTGCACCGAGCTCCCCGAATCCTCGAGCATCTCACGCGCGATCCACGCGCTCGTCGCGTGCGGGATCGCGTAGTGCGCGTGTACGAGCTCGAGGTCGTGGTCGCGCACCACCTCGTGGATGCGCACGGCGAGCGCGAGATCGTACGGCGGATATTCGAAGAGCGGATAGCGAACGACGTCCACCTCGTGATAGAAGATCCCCGGGGTGAAGCCGCGCAGACGGAATGGCTGCTGATACGTGATGAAATGGACCTCGTGGCCGCGCGCAGCGAGCGCGATGCCGAGCTCGGTCGCGACGGCGCCGGAGCCGCCGTACGTGGGATAGCAGGTGATGCCGATCTTCACGCCAGCACTCCTCCGTCATCGGTAGCGTTCCACCATCTCTCCGCAAGCTCGAGCGCATCTGCCGCGCCCGGATCGATTCGTGTAACGCTCGCGGCGGGGAGCTGGTGCCTGAACCACGTGCGTTGCCGCTTCGCATACTGCCGCGTGTCGACCCCAACCTTCGCGAGCGCGTCCTCGCGCGAGATCTCCCTGGCCACGGCCGAGCGAATCCACTTGTAACCCGTGCCGTTCCACGCCGGTGCATCGGCTGGAACCGTGCGCACGAGCTTCACAACTTCTCGCTCCCAGCCGGCCTCGAGCATCGCGGCAAAGCGCTCGTCGAGTCGGGCCGAGAGGGCGACGCCGGGATCTACGACAAGATACCGCGCCGACAGCCCAGCCGCGCGGGGCACTCGCGCGTGCCACGCGGTGATCGGCGTGCCGGAGAGGAGTGCAACGGTGATCGCTCGCAGCAGCTGCGTGCGGCCAAGGTGCGCGCGCGGGGGATCCAGCTCGATGCACCAGCGGCGCAGCTCGTCGACGCTCAGCGCGCCAAGTTCGGCGTCGAGCGTCTCGCGCTTCTCCGGGTCGAGCGGTGGCTCGTCGAAAAGCGGATCGGTGAGGGCGCGCAGATACAGACCTGCGCCGCCGACGACGAGCGGCGTCCGCTTCTCCGCAATCGCTTCGTCGATCCACGTACGCGCCGACTCGGCCCACTTCGCCGCCGAGTAGCGCTCGGTCGGCTCGACGACATCGATCCCGCGATGCGGAAGCTGGCGCTGCTCGCGCTTCGTCGGCTTCGCGGTGCCGATGTCGAAGCCGCGGTAGATCTGGCGCGAGTCCGCGCTCACGATCATCGCTGGGTGCGCGCGTGCGAGTGCGAACGCGAGCGCGGATTTTCCCGCTCCCGTTGGCCCGCAGATGATGCGCAGCGGTTCAGCTTCGTCCAAATCGCCGCTCGATCTCGGACCAGGGAAGCTGCACGATCGTGCTGCGCCCATGCACGTCGTGGGCTGGGAGCGTCGTGGCCGCAAGCGCCACGAAGAGTGCGCGCATCTCGCCCGGCGAAAGCTGCTCCCCCGCCTTGATCGCCGCCTTGCAGGCAAGCGTCGCCGCAAGCCGCTCGTGACGTGTCGCGACGCCGGCATCGCGATCGCCGGAGAGCGCGTCGAGCGTCTCGCGGAGGCAGCGCGGCGCATCGAAGCGCGGATGCGGCATCGGCACGCTGCTCACGATCAGTGTGTGACCGCCGAAGCCCTCGATCTCGAAGCCGAGCTTGGCGAACAGCTCCTGGTGAGCCTCGAATGCTTCGCCCTCGGCAGGACCGAGATGCAGCGTGATCGGAAAGAGCAGTCGCTGCGACGGCGTCTCGCCCTGTTCGAGCGTGCGCATGAAGCGCTCGTACAGCACGCGCTCATGGGCGGAGTGCTGATCGATGAGCACGACGCCGCCCTCGCCTTCGAACATGAGATACATGCGGGCGAGCTGCACGAGCGGCGGCACCTCGGGTGTCGGCGCGACGAACGAACTGTCCGCCGCGGTGACGAAGTCCGTGGTCGGCTGGGCGAGAAATCCTTCCTCCAGGGGCGCGGGCGGTGAGAGAATCTCGACGTCGACCGATGCGGGCGCCGCGAACGACGTGGGGTACGCCCACGTGCGCGGACCGACGCTGGCGGCGCTCGCGCTGCCGCCGAGCGCGTGGCGCACCGCGTGCTCGACGGCGCGCTCGACGATCCAGCGGTCGCGAAAGCGCACCTCGGCCTTCATCGGATGCACGTTGACGTCGACGAGATCGCCCGGGACGACGACATCGAGACAGAGTGTCGGGCGCGCGCCGGCCGGCACCGTGCTGCGGTACGCTTGCTCGGCTGCGCGCACGATGCCGTGATCGCGAATCGCGCGGCCGTTCACGGTGAGAAAAAGGCGGCGCCCCGCCGTTCCGACGTCGGCGGGGCGCTCGATGAGCCCGGACACGTGAATCGCGCCCTGCACCGCATCCACTGGCACGAGACGCTCCGCGAACGGCGCGCCCCAGAGTCCGGCGAGGCGGCTTTGAAGCGAGGGCGCGGGCGGCAGCGCGACCACCTGTTTCCCGTCGTGCATGACAGTCAGGCGTACGTCGCGACGCGTGAGCGCGAGGGCGGTGACGACCTCGCTGATGCCGCGCCACTCGGAACGCGCGGAGCGAAGGAATGGTTGGCGCGATGGCGCGTTGAAGAAGAGACGCGAGACCGTGATCGTCGTGCCGCGACGTCGCGCCGCGTCACGCACCTCGCCCATCTCGCCGCCGAGGACGCGAATGGCGGTGCCGGCGCCATCAGCGGATGCCGTTTCGACATCCATCTCCGAGACGGAGGCGATGGCCGGGAGCGCCTCGCCGCGAAAGCCGAAGGAGCCGACGCCTACGAGATCGTCGGCGACGCTGATCTTGGAGGTCGCGTGGCGCGCGAGTGCGAGCACGGCATCGGCGCGCTCCATTCCGGAGCCGTCATCGGCTACACGGATGCGCGCACGACCGCCGTCGTCGACGACGATGTCGATCGTGGTGGCTCCGGCGTCGAGCGAATTCTCGACGAGCTCCTTGACGACCGAGGCAGGGCGCTCGACGACTTCCCCGGCAGCGATCTGGTCGACGACGGTGCGTGCGAGTACGGCGATCCGGGCCATCCCGACAACTTATCGGGAGTGGAGGAGCGGCGTCAGTCGTGCGGGATGCGGGCGAGCGCCGCGGCGTCCATCCAGCCCTCGCGTCCGCCGTCGGCGGTGACGCGCGCCCATGCGCCCTCTGCCTCGAGCACGCGGGCGATGTCGCCCGTACGGAGGGTGGCGCCGCGATCGGAGGCGAGTGCGGGGAGCACGTGCAGCGGTGCGTCCTTCGCGACGACGGCGAGATCCGTCGCGTTGATGCGGCGGTCGAGAAGCTCGGTGGCCGCCGCGAAGCACAGGGCCGCGCAACCGGCGACGAACGGCATCACGAGCCGGAGCGGCGGCGCCGCCGCGCCTCGCGTGCGCGACTGCCACGCGAGCGAGAGCCACGCGACGAGCCAGAGCAGGAGAGCCACCAAAGCGAGTGGCAGCGGCGGCATCGCCGGGACGAAGCCCGGTGAGGAGGGCGCAGTCGGAGCGATGAGGTCGAGTCGGTCGCGAACGTCGGTGGCGAGCGGCTCGAGTCTGAGCGCGCGCTCCCAGCCGATCATCGCGCGCACGGTGTCGCCGGCGGAGTAAGCGGCGGTGCCGAGGTTGGCCCAGGCATCGGGCGCGCGCGGCTCGTGCGCGGCGAGGTCGGCGAAGTCGTTGGCGGCGGCGGTGTACTGCGCATGCGCGTACGCATCGTAGCCGCGAGCGAACAGCGCGTGCGCTCCGTCGGCGGCATGGGCGCCGACTGCGAGAGCGAGTACGAGCACCGCCGTGGCGGTGGCGATTGGCACGCGCGGCGCACGGCGCGGCCTCGCCTCGCGATCGATGGCGCGATAGAGATCGTAGGCGCGTGAGATGCCGTCGCTCGCCCACTCGCCTCGGACGTCGAACGACGCGGCGTTGAGCTCGGCGACGAATGCCTGCGCGCGCTCCGCGGTCTCGGGCGTCACGCCGGCGCGAAGCGCGAGCTGCCGGAGCGCCGCGGGCTCGGCGATCACCGTCGCCGATGCACCGAGTCGATCGGCGGCGGCGCTCAGGAAGGTGCGTCGCACGGTTCGCGCCTCGCGAACCGTGGACTCGGTTCGGGCGAGCGTGCGGAGCGTCGCCGCGGGCGAGACCGTGCGCACGGTGCGCTTGCGCGGACGACGCGTGCTCGCGAGCACGAGCACTGGAAGCGGAAGAAGAAGGAGCGCGAGCAGGAGCGTCTGCGAGCGATAGAGGGGCGGCGCAAGCGCTCCGCGATACGAGGGGCGCAGCATCCAGCGTGGCGCGGTTGACGCCGTGCTCGTGTCCGACGAGGCGAGATTTCCCGCCGCGATGGAGATCGCCACCGGCGTGCTCTCCGCAATCTCATACTGTCGCGCAGCTGGATCGAAGTACGGATAGCGAAGCGGCGGCACCTCGACGCGCCCGGACACTCGCGGCGTGACCACCCAGTCGAACTCCTTGGTGCCGCCGATGTGCATCGAGTCCGTGCTCATCATCACGCGCTCGCCCTCGGCCGTCGTGGTGGCCCAGCTGAGCGCGAGCGCCGGCCGCGGAAAGAGCTTGACGTTCCCCTGCCCGCTCACGCGCACGACGAGACGCATCGCGTCGCCGACGCGCGCCGCGGCGCTATCCACCGCGGCGCTCAGGCGAAGATCGCCGACGGCGCCAGACCAGTCGGCGGGGCGGCCTGCTTCCGGTGGCTCCAGTGCGATCACCACGGCGCTGTCGCTGCGCAGCTCGAAGCTTTCTTCGCGGCTGAAGAACGAATACGACAGCGGCATCGCGTAGAGCAGCCGCGCAGGCGGAATCGCGACGCGCCCCGCGCTGAGCGGAAAGATCGGGCGCTGGTAGACGTGCGCTTCGTAGCGATGACCCTGCGCGTTGCGGAGCGGAAAGCCGGAGAGGGGCGCCGGCGGCTCGTACGCCATCATCGAGCGCATCTCGGGTGCGAGCGCCTCCATGCTGCGCATCCGATCGCGCACCGTTTCGTCGAGAAAGACGCCGAGTTGGTAGTTCGCCTGCTGTCCGACGTAAACCGTTTCCGGCTGGACGAGCACGCGGAAGTTGACGAGCGCGCTCGTGTCGAGGACCGCTCGCGCGACGATTGCGGGCGCATCGCGCGCAACGACCTGGTGCGGCGCGGCCTCGCGTGCTGCGTGCTGCGGCGCGTGGAGCTGCGCGCAGATCGCGATCAGGGCGCCGATCACCAGTCCTTCCCCGCCGGCGGACGCTCCGGCTGATTCTCCTTCTGCTTCTTCGCCTGCACGTCGCGCTCTTCGCGCTGGGCGCTCGAGAGCAGCTGCTCGGCCTGTCGCTTGTCCAGCGCGCCGGACTTCGGCTGCTGCTTCTCCTGCTGCTGTTGCTGTTGTTGCTGCTGCTGACTCGCCCCGCCGCCGGACGACTTCGACTTCTCCTCGGACGCGAGCTCGTAGTTCCACTTCGCCGCAACCTCGCTCGGCCGCAGCTGCAGCGCGCGCTTGTAGGCTTCCGCCGATGACGCGTACGCGCTCGTCTGCTGGTCCGCCTTCGCATCGCGAGCCTGACGAAGATAGGCGAGGCCCAGATTGTAGAGCGCGTTATAGCGAAGCTCGGCCGTGCCAGTCGACGTCGCGGCGCGCTCGAGTGCTGCGATCGCCTCGTCGAGCTGGCCGGCCTGCATCAGCGAGGTGCCGAGATTGTACTCGAGGCGTGGCGAATCCGCATGCTCCTGGATCTCGCGCTGATACGCCGCCGCCGCCTCCGGATAGCGCGCGGAGCGGTACAGTTGATCGGCATCATCGCCGGTCTCTGCGCGCGCGGGCATCGGAATCACGAGCAGGAGGAAGGCGAGCGCGGTCGCCGTCGCGGCGGCCGGCGCGCGCTTCGTGCGGCCGCGTCGCGTGCTCAGCACGCTGTCGAGCAGCACGAGCAGGAGTGCCGGGATGAGAAAGAGCTGGAATCGCGCGCGGCGCGCGGTCTCGCTCTCGGTTGCGCGTGCCTGTTTGCGCAAGAGTGCGAGCGCGCCGCGGATACGCACGGCCTTATCCGTCGCCGTTGCGTCGATGAAGACGCCGTGTGCGGCGGTAACAGCATCCTTGAGCAAGTCCGGTGTGTAGTGCGTCGTCACGATCTGCCCATTCTCATCACGCTTCGCCTGAGTTCCCTGCGCCGTGCGCACAGGAATCGTCGATCCCTTCTCCGTGCCAAACCCGACAGCGATCACCGTTACCCCTGCCTCCGCCGCATGTGCCGCAGCCGCGATCACTTCTTCCGGTGGTTCGAACGCCTCGCCGTCGCTCATGATGATCAGCGCGCGATCACTCGTCGTCTGCGTCGCAACGAGGAGATCGGTGCCTTGCCTGATCGCGCGCGAGAGAGAGCTTCCCGCCTGCCCGACGACCGACGGATCGAGATTGTCGAGAAAGAGCTCGAGCGCGCCGCGATCCACGGTGAGCGGCGTGAGGATGTAGCTGCGCCCCGCGAAAGCGAGAAGGCCGACACGATCGCCAGTGGAGAGCGCCAGGAGCCTGCGCGACTCCTCCTTCATACGCTCAAGACGATTCGGCCGTGCATCGGTCGCGAGCATCGAGAGCGAGGCGTCGAGCGCGAGCACCATGTCGACTCCGCTGCCGCGCTCGAGCGTCTGTTCGGTGCCCCAGCGGGGCCCTGCGTAGGCGATTCCCGCGCACAACACGGCCGCGAACTGGATCAGCGCGCGCTGCCACGGAACGCGCGTGGCCGTGGGCGGCACCAGACGAGCGAGCAGCTCCGACGTCGCGAGGCGGCGCAGCCGAAGCGCGCGCCGGCGGTACGACCAGAGCACGAGTAGCGCGACCACGAGCGCGAGCCCCGGCGCCGCCCAGAGCGCCCACGGCACATCCATGTACGGGATGCTCACGGCAGCGGTCCCCGCCACACGCCGAGGAGTGCCTCGAACGAGATCGCGATGAGCGCGACCGCGAGCGGCCAGCGGTATTCCTCGGTGTAGCGCACGTACTGGTGCGCTCGCACCGGCTCCTGCTCGAGCTGATCGATCTGCTGGTAGATGCGCTGCAGCGCTGCCGCGTCCACCGCGCGGAAGTATCGCCCACCCGTCGATGTGGCGACATCGCGGAGCAACGCCTCGTCGATCTCGACGGGACGATATTCGTAGCGCATTCCCATGAGCCCGCGTCCCACCGGTACCGGCGCCATCCCGATCGTGCCAGCGCCGATCGTGTAGATCTTCACGCCGACCGCCGCCGCCGCCTGCGCCGCGGTGCGCGGATCGATCGCGCCGCGATTGTTCTCGCCATCGGTCAGCAGGATCAACACGCGCGAGTGGCCCGGTGCGCTGCGAAGGCGATTCGCGGCCGTCGCGATGGCGGTGCCGATCGCCGTGCCGTCCTCGAGCTGCCCCGCCTGCAGATTGTCGACGGCCGCTAGCAGTACCGGATAGTCGACGGTGAGCGGCACCTGCGTCAGCGCCTCACCCGCGAAGGCGACGAGCCCAATGCGATCGCTCTTCCGGCCGAGTATGAACTGCTTGACCTTGTCTTTCGCGACCTCGAGGCGGTTCTGCGGCTGAAAGTCCTCGGAGAGCATCGAGCTCGAGAGATCGATGGCGACGACAATGTTGATCCCCTCGCTGTCGACGTTCTCCGTGTGCGCGCCCGAGCGCGGACGCGCGAGCGCGACGATCAACCCCGCGAGGAGCAGAATGCGGAGCGTGCCGAGCAGACGGCGCGTGAAGGCGCCGCCACGCCGCCCGCGGGCGAGGACGTCCGCGCGTGAGAAGATGATCGCGGGGGCGCGCCGACCGCGCCTCCAGAGCCACCAGATGGGAATGAGCAGCAGAAGCAGCAGCACGAACGGCGATGCAAAATCGATGACGGGGATGTCGACGAGATCCATCAGGCCGCCTTCTCCGGCTTCGAGGTCGTCGGGGCCGTCGCGACGCGATGCTGCACCGCTTCCTCGACCGCGCCGACTATGCCGCGCGACTCGGACGCAAGCTCACGGGCCCTGCTGGCGGTGACGGGGCGATCGGCGTACTTGATGAGATCGGCGGCGGCGAGCACGGGGACGAGCCGCGGCAGCGGAACCGGCGCATCCGCGCTCAGCACCGCAAGGAGCTCCGTCGATGTGAGCGAGCGCGCGGCCTCGGGAATACGCGCGGCGAGATACTCGCGAAGGACGTCGATGTGCAGCGCGACGTAGCGGCCGCGCTCACCGGCGTCGATGAGGGCGAGCTCGTCGATGCGCGCGAAGTCGCGCTCTGCATCGGCGAATGCGCCCGTGCCTGCGTGAATTACCTCCGGGCGCCGCCGCAGCATACGCCGCAGCATCCAGAGCACGAGCGCGAGGAGCACCAGCGCCCCTGCGATCCACGGCCAGAGGACCGGCGGCGCGAGCATCACGCTCCGCGCGGGCCTCGGGATCTTCCCCGTCGAATCCGCTGGGCGAACGCTCTTCACGACGATCGGGATCGCCGGCACCTCGAATCTGCGATCCACGCCACCAGCGGAGACGACGAGCGTGCCGAGCGTGATGCGCTGCGCGCCGACCGTCCAGGCGACGAGCCTGTAGGTCGCGGTGCGCTCGACGGCAGTGGTGTCCCGCTTCTGCGCCTCACGGCGCGGATCGACTGCTTCGACAGCGACGCCGCTGTCCGGGCCCACGGGGAAGCCGATCTCTGCGCCTTTCGGTGCCCGGACGCGAACGCGGACGACGAAATGCTCACCGACGGTAACGGTCTCGGGCACAGCACTCGTCCCCATCTGCACAGCGGCCGAGTCGTGGGGCGCGCCCTGCGAAGCGCCCTGCGAGGTGCCCTGCAGCGCGAAGAGCAACGCGAGGGCGATCACCGCCGCCGCCTGATACTGCGTCGCCGGAAGAATCTAAGCAGCGGCTCGATGTAGCTGCGATCGGTGCGCACTGCGATCTCGTCGATCGCGAGGCGCCGCAGCAGCTGCGTGCGTGCCGCGCGCTCGTTGCGGAGCGCGTCATCGTAGCCGGCGCGGACGCGCGGGTCGCTCGTGTTCACCTCGACGGTCGCACCCGTCTCGGGATTCGAAAAACGCGCGAGCCCAATGTCGGGGAGCGACAGCTCGCGCGGGTCCTCCACCGTCACCGCGACGAGATCGTGGCGCTGCGCGAGAAGCTTGAGCGGACGCTCGGCGCCGCTGTCGACGAAATCCGACAGGAGAAAGACGATCGCGCGATTCGGCAGCATCTTCATCAGATAGTCGACGGCGCCGCCGATGTCGGTGCCCTGCCCCTTCGGCTCCAGCAGGAGCAGATCGCGGATCACGCGCATTGCATGACGGCGTCCCTTCCGCGGCGGCACGACATGCTCGATTCGATCGGTGAACATCAGCGTGCCGACGCGATCGTTGTTGCGGATCGCACTCATTGCGAGCACGGCTGCGAGCTCCGTCGTGAGCTCGCTCTTGAATCGCGACACGGTGCCGAAGCGCTGAGACCCCGACAGGTCGGCGGCGAGCATGACCGTGAGCTCGCGCTCCTCGATGTAGCGCTTCACGTACGGGTGCCGCATGCGTGCGGTCACGTTCCAGTCGATCGAGCGAACCTCATCGCCTGCCTGGTATTCGCGGACCTCGGCGAACTCCATCCCCTGTCCCTTGAACACGGAGTGGTACTCGCCGCTGAA
Organism: Gemmatimonadota bacterium; assembly: GCA_040006195.1. GTDB lineage: Bacteria > Gemmatimonadota > Gemmatimonadetes > Gemmatimonadales > Gemmatimonadaceae > FEN-1250. Next base: position 15,554 of record JBDTXL010000093.1, read on the forward strand.
CACCGTGTTGACGAGGCCGCGCGTGCGCAGCTCGAGCAGGCGCACCTGCCGCAGCATCTCGGGCGAGACCGCCGCCCCCATCAGGGAGCCTCGATCGCCGCCAGCACGCGCGTCACGATCGCGTCGCTCGTCACCTCTTCCGCCTCCGCCTCGTACGTCGTGAGCACGCGGTGCCGCAGCACGTCGGGCGCTATTGCCTTCACATCATCCGGCGTGACGAAGGCGCGGCCGCGCAAAAATGCATGTGCGCGTGCCGCCTGCGCGAGAAAGATCGTCGCACGCGGACTCGCGCCGTATTCGATGAGCGGCGCGAGCTCCTTGAGCCCCGCGTCGGCCGGCGAGCGCGTCGCGTGCACGATGTCGACGATGTAGTCGACGATGCGGTCGTCAAGATAGAGCTCGGTGATGCGCTTTCGCGCCTCGAGAATCGCCTGCGGCGTCGCCGCGTGCTCGATCGGAATCGCCTGCCCGCCCGCCATGCGCCGCATGATCTCCTTCTCCTCGGCGCGCGTCGGATAGCCGACGTGCAGCTTCAGCATGAAGCGATCGACCTGCGCTTCCGGAAGCGCATACGTTCCCTCCTGCTCGATCGGATTCTGCGTCGCGAGCACGAGGAATGGCTCGTCGAGCACGTACGTCGTGCTGCCGATCGTGACCTGCTTCTCCTGCATCGCCTCGAGCAGCGCTGCCTGCACCTTGGCGGGCGCACGATTGATCTCGTCGGCGAGGATGATATTCGCGAAGATCGGACCCTTCTTGGCGCGAAACTCACCGGTTTGCTGATCGAAAATCTGCGTGCCCAGGACGTCGGCAGGGAGAAGATCGGGCGTGAACTGGATGCGCTGAAAGCTCGTGTCGATCGTCTCGGCCAGCGTCTTCACCGTGAGTGTCTTCGCGAGCCCCGGCACGCCCTCGAGCAGCACGTGACCGCCAGTGAGAAGCCCGATGAGCAGCCGCTCGACCATGTAGTCCTGGCCGACGACGCGACGGGCGACCTGCCCGAGGATGGCCTGCACCATTAGGGTGTCGGCGGATGCGGCGGCGCGCGCGGGCGCGCCCTCACCAGCGTTTGTCATGATCGAATCTAGCGTGCGGATTCGGTGAGCGCGGTGATGATCTCGTGCTCGCGATTCGAGAGCGGGCGCG